>DASZPW010000001.1:0-10674 GCA_035550155.1 Chitinophagaceae bacterium
CGTTGCAGCCAATATGGTTGTGTAGGCATTTTAGTAGAAGGCACAAAAATTGTATTGGCAAAAAACACGTTGCTGTTTTTCAGAAGTGGCTTATTAAAAGTGGAATCAAACTCATCCACTTTCACTTCCTTAAGTGTTGCATTCACACCAAGTCGATCATTCAATAAAAAGTTGATGCGTACAGAATCAGTTTGTACTGCGTATTGTACATTGGTAGTTGCATTAACAAACAATCCGCTGCACTGTTCGATCAGTTCTTTTGTTTCTTTCATCTTCTGTTCTTTCCAGTATCCGTCCGGCAATTGTTGCAATGCCTTATATAATTCTACCAAACCTTTCACTGATTTTTCAGGATGCAGAAAATCAAAAGATGTGATCAATCCATTCACCATTTTTTCGATTGCTTCACCACCTTTCACCCGGTTCCAACTTATGTCCACTCCATCCATCAGGTCGTTTACAGGCGGATCGCCCTGAGTTGTCTTGAAATATTCAATGGTTTGTCCAATGATAGATGTTGATCCGGTTCCCTGCGTCTTATTTTGGCTACGGCTTTCTGCTCCAATCTCACCATAGCTTTTTCCCAATAACGGATTGTAAATGCCATCATCAAAATGAAACTGATCTGAATTAGTTGTATTGGTGCCGCCAAAATTGAATGTGTTCCACAAAACTCTTTTCACCTGCCAGGGTTTCACATATTTTAACTGTTCAGGAAAACGATTTGGGTCAGCAGCTGCTGCATAGGCTTCATTTGCTAAAATAGCAGAAGCAGTATGATGTCCGTGTCCGCCTTCGCCTGTTGTAGGAAATCTTGTGATCACAACATCCGGTTGAAATTTCCGGATCACCCATACCACATCACTCAAAATTTTTTCTTTATCCCATTTGGTAAAAGTCTCTCCGGGACCTTTTGAATAACCAAAATCAAAAGCCCTTGAAAAAAACTGTTCGCCCCCATCAATCTTTCTTGATGCCAATAATTCCTGTGTACGTATCAATCCCAATTCAATTCCCTGTTCATCACCAATCAGGTTTTGCCCGCCATCACCTCTCGTTAATGATAAATAACCGGTACGGTATAATTTTTCTTTAGAAAAATAGGCGATCAATCTTGAGTTGTCATCATCCGGGTGAGCAGCAACATAGAGAACAGAACCCAGCACATTCAACTTTCTAATAGCCTGGTACATATCAACAGAGGTCCATGTTTGCGGCGCCTGGCAAAATGCAATTAAGAATTGACAGCAGGCGATCAACAAGAAAAAAAATCTTTTCATCCGAAAAATTTATTTAACGAATATAAATTAAGTTATTAAAGGCAGAGACCCGATTATATAAATGGTAAATACAAATGTCAATTAGAAATTATTTTTAATTTCCTACAAGGAACACCGCATTGCAAAACATTAATTTGCCATTTTCCCAAAAATCACGAAAGAGCACATCATCGGCAAGATAGGTAACAGTTCCTCTTCCCATATCCTCCACTCCAAATAGTAATCCATCTTTCAATTTATTTTTAAGTTTTGAACCGATAAATCCTGCGACCTCACTTCCTCTTTTGATAACACCCACATTCCAGCCATTGTCTTTCATGAATTCATAGATCCTGTCATCCATTTTCAAAGTGTAATAATAGCCGGGATATCCGAATGCCAGCGGATGTGTATTATCCAGGTTAACTTTTAATATAGAACCGGGAATACTTTCGGAAAGTGGATCCCGATCCCGGTCTTCAAACGTTTTTAAATCGCTGTATGTATTGGTATCCTTTTTTTCACCTGCATCCGATTTTTTTAACTTAATTCCAAAATCGGCATTGGCAAGTTGTGCCACTGCATTTTCCAATGCTACTACTCTTCCACCTTTCCTGATCCAATCTTTAAATGATTCTGTTGCCGACTTATCATTCAGAAAACGATAGTTCCCACTTGGCATTATTACAACATCAAAGTCGCTCCAATTAATACGATTCGCATCGGTAGCATTGATCAGTGTCAGCGGGTAATCGAGTTGTTGCTCAAAAAAATACCAAACCTCACCGGCTGCTTCTGAATTCACAGTTTCTCCTGTTAACAATGCAACTTTAGGAGCTTTGAATGAATGTACTTTGCTGCTTCCAAAATCATATCCTTTATCTACAAAGCCGCTTGTGACAGGATACAACTGAATATTATTTTCGTCAGCGATCTTTCGGGTTATTCTCCACAGATCATTTCCCAATGACTGGTTGGAAGTTTTTAAAATAATAATAGCGCCACGATCGAATTTATTTCCGTTCTCTTCAAATGGTTCCTGGGCATATCGTAATACAAGTCCTTTTTGTAACAGCTGTGCAACCACCTTTGCTGTTGTAATGCCGTTCCATTGCATTACATATCCATAATTCGTTTCTGTATTGAAAACTTTTGTTGGTTGCATCGTTGCACCTGATTCAATCCTGTCCTTTGCTGCAAAAGCATTCAAACCGTAAGCATAGGGCAATGACCATGCAGAAATATCATAAGTAGCAGAATCTACCAATCTTGATTGAGGTTCAAATAAAGCTTTTACTAATGCAGAATGGGGCTGATATGCTGAAACGACAACATCACCGGGCTGCAAAGAAAATGTCCCGTCCTTCCCGGTACTATAATCATAGCCATTAAAAGTACCTTTTGAACTTAATGAAGAAATTTGATACTGAATTCCGTTCTTATCAAGCAAATTTGTCAATGCGTTGATCCGTTGCGCAGCAGCATCAGAATTTTTTATGATATAAGTTTTATAATCACCAACGCCTTTACTAACGGCATCATTAAAGTATTTGTGAAATTCACTGATCAATTTCGATGAATTTTGTGAAGCAACTTCGATAGTACTGAGCGAAGTAGTGAAATGATGTAATGCTCTATCGTATAAAGTCAGTGTATCTCCTTCAGCTTTTAATGCTCCCAATCCGCCTGCAGGTCCGCCGGCTTGTTCGTATGTCATGCCGATACTTCCGTTATATGTTGGATACGTGTCGCCATAAGAAGGATAAAAAAGATCAAATTCCTCTTTTGTAAAAAACAACCAGCCATTCTGATCAAAATAGGCGGCATTGTGTTTCCCGATCGTCACCTGGAAATCTCTTTGCCATTGAGTGATCACATCATGAAAAGGCTGAGCTGCCGGAGCAAAATAATACGGTGCATTGATCCCTTGCTCGTGATAATCCACATGTACCTGAGGTAACCATTGACTGTACATTTTTATTCGCTGTTGCGATTCTTTTTGTGTTTGCCAGGCCCAATCACGATTCAAATCAAAATTATAATGATTGGTTCTTCCACCGGGCCAGGGTTCCCGATGTTCTCTTGCCGATAGTTGCGGATTGTAATCTTTTCCTACTACAGAATTGAACCAGTTCACATAACGATCCCTTCCGTCAGGATTGATGCAGGGGTCAATGACCACCACAGTATTCTTCAGCCATTCTTTTGTTTTAGTATTCGTTGGATCAACCAATGCATACAAAGTCATCATTGATGCTTCAGAAGAAGAGGCTTCATTGCCATGTACATTATAACTCAACCAAACTATTGCCGGAGCATTGTCTTCCATCGCTGCCATCTTATCTTTCGCCAAATTAGCAAGCCGAAGATTATTCATCCGGATATTTTCCAATCGCTGTATATTTTCCGGGCTGCTGACAAAAGCGAGTAATAAAGGTCGGCCTTCATTAGTTTCTCCGTACTGTTGCACTTTCACCATTGCTGATGCATTAGCAGCAACATGATTGAAGTAATTTACAATTTTCCAGTGCGGTGTAAAATGATCGCCGATCTTATAGCCTAAAAATTCTTCAGGAGATTTAAGTTGGGCTTTTACAAATGAAAAAATCAAAAATAAAAATGAAAAAAAGAAGATTCGTTTGAACATGAGCAGTGATTTAGCAAGCAATTTAGGAAACCCTGAATGAATTGCCATACCGCCGGGCAAGTACAATTTAGTTTTGGGCAAAAAAGGTTTACTATTTATATGTCATTATGCATCTTCATTCCACCATTTTGCATCAACATCATTAAATTTGAGTATGAAAACAAAACTACTCCTATCAATTACTTTTATAGTTGCCAGCAGTTTTCAAGTACAAAGAAACTATCAAATTTTCCTGGCAAATGGCAAACAGGTTCCTTATGATATTCAGAAAAAGATCATTTGCAGCAATGGTGCTGTTGTTTCTGCACATACGTTGGCAAGTCAGATCGGCGTTGAGATTTTAAAACAAGGCGGCAATGCCATTGACGCTGCAATTGCCACTCAATTAGCATTGGCTGTTGTGTATCCCGAAGCCGGGAATATTGGAGGCGGTGGTTTTACAGTAGCAAGATTAAGTAACGGGAAGATGATAGCCCTGGATTATCGTGAAATGGCGCCGGGAAAAGCTACCCGTGATATGTACATCGATGAGAACGGTAATGCAAGAACCGATAGAAGTCAGAATGGACATCTCTCCTGCGGTGTGCCGGGATCTGTTGCCGGAATGATAGCGTTAAGCAAATACGGAAAACTTCCTTTCAAAATATTAATTCAACCTGCCATTGACCTGGCAGAAAAAGGATTTGTGATCACTCAAAGGGAAGCTGCATCATTCAATTTCCTTCAACGTTCATTAAAAAAATACAACACAAAAACATCTGCATTCGAAAAGGATGACCCCTGGAAAGAAGGCGATATTTTCATTCAAAAAGACCTTGCCAATACTTTAAAACGCATTCGGGATAAAGGTGCTGCCGGTTTTTACGAAGGCGAAACAGCAAAGTTGATTGCCGAAGAAATGAAAAGAGGCGGCGGAATTATTACAGAAAATGACCTTAAAAATTACAAAGCTATATTTCGGCAACCGCATGTTTTTAATTACAAAGGATATACGATCATTGGAATGCCAATGCCGAGCAGCGGCGGATTGCTGTTACATCAAATGATGAAAATGATAGAGGACAGGAATATTGCTTCCATGGGTTTTGAATCCACACAATCTGTGCAATTGATGACCGAAGTGGAACGAAGAGCTTTTGCTGACCGTGCCGAATATATGGGTGATGATGATTTTTACAAAGTGCCTGTGAAAATGCTCACCAATGATGTGTACCTGCAGGAACGCATGAAAGATTATGATCCGGACAAAACCACGCCAAGCACTGTGATCAAACCCGGTAAATTATTAAGAGCTGAAAAAGAAGAAACGACGCATTTTAATGTAATTGATAAAGACGGGAATGCCGTATCTATCACCACCACATTGAATGGCGGATATGGCAGTAAAGTGGTTGTAGGTGGCGGCGGATTTTTTCTGAATGATGAAATGGATGATTTCAGCATCAAGCCGGGCGTACCAAATATGTTTGGTGCAGTTGGCGGCGAAGCGAATGCAATTGTTGCCGGAAAAAGAATGTTGAGTTCCATGACGCCGACAATTGTTTTAAAAAATAATGAACCGTATCTTATTGTTGGTACACCGGGAGGAACGACAATCCCGACTTCAGTATTTCAAACGCTGGTGGATATTCTTGAATTCGGAATGAGCACCGAAGATGCAGTGTACAAGCCCAAGTTTCATCACCAATGGCTGCCGGATGCTTTGGATGTGGAAAAAGGATTCCCGCAGGAAGTGCAGGATAATTTGAAAAATATGGGATATGTCATGAAACAAAGAGGCGCTATCGGCAGAACAGAAGTGATCAAAATTTTACCGGACAAAAAAATAGAAGCGGTGGCAGATAACAGGGGCGATGACGATGCAGAAGGTTGGTGAGCAATTAAGAATTAAAAAATTATAATTGAATGATAGAAGAAACATTTTTGCAAAGTGCATTAAAAGAATTCCGTGATTATAAAGCGCTTGGCGATAAAACCTTTGTGCAGCTGGAAGAAAAAGATTTTCATTTTCAGCCCAATGAAGAATGTAACAGCATTGCGATCATCATACAACACCTGCACGGAAACATGCTGAGCCGATTTACTAATTTTCTGAATGAAGATGGAGAAAAACAATGGCGGCAACGGGATGATGAATTTGAGATACATTCTTTCACCAAAGAACAATTACTGAAACTTTGGGAAGAAGGCTGGCAGATTGTTTTGAATACTATCGAGTCGCTACGGCCGGAAGATCTTTCCAAAACAATTTTCATTCGCAGCAAACCGCATAGCGTCATGGCAGCTATCAACAGGCAGCTTACCCATTATGCCAGCCATGTGGGCCAGATCATCCTGCTCGGCAAGATCATTAAAGGAAAAACATGGCAAACACTTTCTATTCCCCGCGGGCAATCCAAAGCTTTCAATAATAAAATGACAAAGAAATAATTCTTGTATTGAATTACGGATTATAATCTCTATTTTTATCAGTTATACCATCACCATCACTGATGAAATCATTAGTTCTGTTTCTTTCCACTTTTTTTATTGTGATTACTGCTCAATGCCAGGTTCAAATAGGCTTGCTGGCTGGGCCACAGATTACAACAGCCCGCTATTCTATCCAGGATAGTAAACAATCAACCGATAACAAGTATGGATTTCAGCTGGGCATGAATTGTAAGATACCATTTGACAATGGTCTTTATTTTGCTCCGCAAATATTTTATAGTCTCAAAGGATATAAAGCTTCGTTCACGCAATATGCTTATCCACCTGACGCAACAGCAGTAGATAACAATACCAGCATTCATACACTTGAACTGGCGGCGCTGCTGGAATTTGATTTCAACAACAAACCCCAGCATTTTTTCTTCAGAGGCGGCCCTTCATTGGATTTCCAGTTATTCGGAAAAGAAAAATTTCACCAGCTGAATGGCAATTATATTAATCGCCAGATGAAATACGGTTTCGCAGAATATGGTCATTATGCAGCCAATGCCATTGCACAGTTGGGGTATGAAAATGCCTCCGGACTCAGCGTTTATATCAATTATGGATTTGGCCTGACCAATATCAGCAATGTGGATACTGGCCCCAACATTCGTCACCGGGTGATCGGTATTTCTGTAGGTCATTATTTCCACCGGAAAAAATAATGATGGTTACCGGCTACAAACACTGATATCACTGATCGGGGTCATAGGGCAACCGTACACTTTCTTTTTACTTTGTTAAACCGCTATTGATCTCCGCCACACATCAATTAGGCTGGTATTGTATTTGCCCTAAGGGTGCGAATCTCTATTTTTGTAAAATAAACAACTGTCCCTGAAGACATTCAAAAAAATATTGTTATGGTTCTTCCTCTCGCTGCTGTTCCTGGTCATAGCAATATGGATATTTATTGAAACGCCATTCGGCCAAAACTGGATCGCCGGACAGATCACCAAAAGGTTTTCCAAAGACCTGCGTACTAAGATCAGCCTGCACCATGTGGACCTCTCACTTTTTAACCGCATGCACCTGGAAGGATTGCTGGTAGAAGATCGCAGCGGTGACACCTTAATATATGCCGGCGACCTGCAGGTTCGTATCACCGATTGGTTCTTTTTCAAAAAGAAAGCGGAACTGAAATACATCGGGTTGGAAAATGCCCTGATCAAATTTCAGCGCACCGACTCTGTTTGGAATAACCAGTTTTTATTCGATTATTTTTCATCTTCAGACACCTCTAACAAACCTAAAAAAGGGGGCATTGAATTTAACCTGAAAAAAGTATCGCTGAATAATGTTGCGTTTGTAAAAAAAGATGCATGGATCGGCAACGATATGCAGGTATATGTAGGCGGGTTGCAGTTGGATGCGGAAGAGATCGATCTTAAAAGAAAAATTGTTGCTATTTCTTCACTCGATATTTCAGACCCGATTGTTGCACTTCGGGATTATAATGGTAAAAAACCATCTAAAACCACGTACCGGGAAAAAAATTCCATCCCGGATTCATTACTACAATGGAACCGGGATAACTGGATCATGCAAATGGCGAAATTGACTATCACAAACGGTACTTTTAAGACAGATAAGGAAGACAGTTTACCGGTGCTTAGTTCTTTTGACGGAAAACATATAGACTTCAATCATATCAATGGAGCATTCACCAATGTTCGTTGGGAACAGGACACGATCAGTACAAATCTGAAATTAAGTACTAAGGAACGCAGCGGCTTTGAGGTAAAGAATATGGCGGCAGTCGTAAAATTTACGCCCCGTGAAATGACCTTTGACCATCTCGACATTCATACCAACAACAGCGTCATCAAAGATTATTTTTCGATGAGCTATGCTGATTTCAATGATATGGATGATTTTGTCAACAAGATCAACATGACCGGCAATTTTGAAGGCACTGAGATCGAAAGCGATGATATTGCCTATTTTGCTCCTGCTTTGAGATCCTGGAAAAAAAGGATCAGTTTAAAAGGGAATGTGAGAGGTCCGGTAAATGAATTGATAGGAAAAGACCTGGTAGTGCAGTCCGGAGGGAGCACTGTACTGAATGGTGATATCTCACTTACCGGCCTTCCGGATATTGATCAAACTTTTATTGACTTTAAAGCAAACGAACTCAGAACAACTTATAATGATGCGATAACGATCATTCCTCAATTACGACAGGTAACTGATCCTGATCTGCGCAAGATCCAGTATATGCATTTCACCGGTAGCTTTACCGGATTCATTCATGACTTTGTAACTTTTGGAAGTATAGAAACTAACCTCGGACTGGTAAAATGCGATTTGAATATGAAACTGCCCAACCGGGGTGCGCCTTTATATTCAGGGAATATTTCCACTGATAATTTTCAATTAGGAGAATTTTTGAATGAAGCGGAGCTCGGTGCCATTTCCCTGAATGGTGTAATAAAAGGAAGTGGATTCAGTGCTGTAAAACGGAATACGACATTTGACGGGAAGATCCATTATATTGATTATAACAATTACCGGTACAGTAATATCACTCTAAACGGAACGCTGGACAAAAAGCAGTTTGCAGGAGTAGCATCTATTGACGATCCCAACCTTTCATTATCATTGAATGGCTCCATTAATCTGAACGATTCGGTGCCGTCATTCAACTTTATCTCCAATGTGGCCAAAGCTGACCTTCAAAAAATAAATATCACGAAAGACAGCATTACTTTCAACGGAAAATTCAATTTGGATTTTGCCGGCAATACGTTTGATAATTTTAAAGGAACGGCACGTATCAGCGATGCCACTTTGATACGAAGCGGGTTGCGGCTTCCTTTTGATTCCCTGGTCATCACTTCAGGTGTTGCTGACAGGATCAAGACCATTACAGCCAATTCCAATGAATTTGACGGAACCATCAGTGGCAATTTCAACATCCAGGATCTGCCGGATGCGTTCTTGCTCTTTCTGAATAAATATTATCCTTCATACATTAAAGCGCCAAAAGTGCCTCCGGCAAACGAGGTATTTAATTTTGATATCACAACACGAAATGTAAGCGACCTGATGAGTCTTTTTTCCAGGGACCTGAAAGGATTCGACTATAGCCATGTGACCGGTAAAGTGGATCTTTCAGATAATCATTTTGACTTAACTGCAGAAGTCCCCGATTTTTCTTATAAACAATATGTATTCACAAATGCAAAGCTGAAGGCTCTTGGTACGCTTACCAAATTATCCGTATCAGGAAGTACCGGCAATACGCTGTTAAATGATACTTTGAACCTGCCGCTCACAACATTTAAAGTGGATGCCACTAATGACTCTTCAATAATAAGCATAACTACCGGCTCGAATACGGCATTGAACAAAGCCAATATAAATGGAATGGTACATTTTTATGAAAATGGAGTGAAGATCCGTTTTGATACCACTTCATTTGTATTGAATGGTAAAACATGGAACATTGAAAAAAACGGAGAACTGCAGTTTGGAAATAATTCTGAAGCACAGGGTCAATTATTCCTGAGCGATGGAGAACAGGAAATTAAAATCGGCACGGTACCATCCCTGAAAGGAAGCTGGAATGATCTTAACGTCACACTGAAAAAAGTTAACATCGGAGATTTTTCACCATTGTTTTTACCCAAAAACCGGCTGGAAGGTCTTGCATCCGGAACGATTCATGTTGAAGATCCATATAAAAAATTCAATGTCACTGCAGATATTAATACAGATCAATTAAGGTTTGATAATGATTCATTAGGTGGCATGATGGCGCATGTAGAGTATAATAATGAAGCCGGTGAATTGACAGGTGCCGGCAAAAACCTGGATCCCGATCACCAGATCGATTATACACTTCATTTGTTTCTCAAAGACAGCCTCAAAGCAAAAAACAACCTGATCAGCGCCAACACAAAAAACTATCCTATCAAATTCCTGGAACGTTTTCTTCAACCACTTTTTTCTGATGTGGAAGGTTATATCACGGGCCCGGTTTCAATGAGCGGGCCGTTAGATGAATTAAATTTTACAGGGAAAGCTAAATTGCATGATGCAGGGTTAAAAGTAAATTTTACCCAGTGCTTTTATAAAATAAATGATACGACCATTCAATTAAAACCGGATGAAATAGCCCTGGATGGTATTGTACTTACTGATCCTGTCACCAACAACCCTGTCTACCTGAATGGATCCATTCAGCATCATTCTTTCAAAGACATGTTTTTTGACCTGTATGTATCCACCCGCAAACCCAACACTTCCGGTGAAGAGAACAATAAACCGGTTTTATTACTCAACACTACT
>DASZPW010000002.1:0-1951 GCA_035550155.1 Chitinophagaceae bacterium
CTTTTCTTACGTCGGAAGCCTCAAAAGTTTTAGAAGCATCATCACCATCCTTATTCACAATCATGTATAATACAGATGTGTTCTTATCCTTCCGGCTTTTCTGTTCCACTTTTACAATATAATCCATTGCATTGTCGCTGATGTCCGTTATATATGCGGATTTGAAAACGATGAAACCTTTGTCCTTATTGAATAGGCCTTTTTCTTCTTTGCCTTTATATCCCATCTTTTCAATTTTGGAGACGATGGCATTTTCCAGCGCCTCAGCAGAATAAGGATATTCTATAGTATAAGCATTTTGCTTTTTCTTATCGTATTCAATAGTAGATTCATAGGCTTGTCCATACACGACAGACAAGAAACAAGTGGTGATCACCAAAAAAAATAATCTGCTTTTCATAACCCGAAAATTTAGAGCGCAAAGATAAAGTAATTGATAAAAAGCGATCATCCGCAATCTTTTATTAAAATCCCGTTCATCCTTAAAAAGTTAAAAAATAAAAGACCCGGCGACTCATTCGTGTTTTCAAAAACAGACGATTACTTTTGTCCTGCATTCGAGACCAACTTAAAAATGTCCAATCCTTGAGTGGTATAAAAAAACTAGCGGGTCAAACAGTTTGGTATGGAGCCAGCTCCATTGCTGCCCGTTTTCTCAATTACCTGCTTACACCCTACCTCACAGCAAAACTCTCCGGTCCGGCTTATGGCGATATGACCCTGGTTTATTCCGCCATGCCATTTCTGAATGTCATTTTCACTTATGGTCTGGAGACAGCTTATTTTCGGTATGTTCAGAAAAAAGAACATGAAGAAGATGTTTACAACACCGCCACTGTATCACTTATCATCAGCACAATTTGCCTGACGACACTCCTTCTTATTTTTAAAACTGCTTTTGCTGACCTGATAAGAATTGAAGAACATCCGGAATATATTACCTGGAGTGCCTTCATCATTGCATTTGACAGTTTATCAGCGTTGGCATTTGCAAAATTGCGTTTTGAACAAAGGCCGATAAAATTTGCAGCTATAAGGATAGCAGGTATATTGATCAATATCGCTGTGGTTTATTTCTTCTTATCGGTTTGCCCCAGAATAGAAGCCAAACATCCGCATAGCATTTTACTGCTGCTTTACAATAAAAATTTAGGTGTAGGTTATGTGATCATTGCCAATCTCGTTCAGTCCTCGATCACATTATTATTGTTATGGAAAGAATTCTTTTCTTTTAAATGGAAATTCAATGGCAAACTCTGGAAGCAGATCATGATCTATTCCATGCCTTTGATCATTGCAGGGTTCGGTGGCATGATCAATGAAACTTTTGACCGGATCATGCTGGGCTGGTGGTCATCTGCACCAAATGAAACTGCTATAAAATTCCAGGTTGGCACCTATGGTGCTTGCTATAAATTATCCATTTTAATTACATTGTTCATACAGGCATTCCGCATGGGCGCCGAGCCATTTTTTTTCAAACAGGCGCAGGGAGAAAACCCGCAAAAAATATACGCAAGAGTGATGAAATTCTTTGTCATTACTATTTGTGTAATGTTTCTCGTTGTCGCTTTATTCCTCGATATATGGAAATATTTTATTCAAAATCCGAAAATGTGGGAAGGTCTGAAAGTCGTCCCGATATTGTTACTCGCCAATATGTTTCTCGGCATTTATTATAATCTTTCCATTTGGTACAAACTCACGAATAAAACCATGGCCGGTGCCTGGATCACTATCATCGGGGCAGTGCTCACTATTATTATAAACTACCTATTCATTCCGAGGTTTGGTTACATGGCCTGTGCCTGGGCTACGTTTGTTTGTTATGGCAGCATGATGGTAATCTCTTTTATATGGGGGCAAAAAGAATATCGTGTGCCCTATGCATGGAAAAAACTGGTAGCCTATATAGTTATTGTCGTCTTGTTATATTTTGTTCACAAACTTT
>DASZPW010000003.1:0-1530 GCA_035550155.1 Chitinophagaceae bacterium
GCTTCCATTCAACTGGCAGCACAACGGGGTAGTTTCCCTAATTGGGATAAAAGTATTTATTATCCTCATATACCGATACGCAATGCCACCAGGACCAGCATTGCGCCTACCGGAACTATTTCCATTATTGCTGATACCTCTCCTTCCATTGAGCCGTTGTTTGCGTTGGTGTATCAGCGTCATCATGTATTAAATGATGAAAGCTTGCTTTCCATAAATTCTTTTTTCATTGATTACTTGAAGCGAAACAATTTGTTTTCAGAAAAAATTTTGGAACAAGCGACAAAAGAAGAAACGATAGCGCAGATAAAAGATATTCCACAACATGTAAAGAACATTTTTAAAACGGCGATGGATATTGATCCGCATTGGCATTTGCAGCACCAGGTAGCTTTCCAGCAATTCACAGATAATGCCGTTTCAAAAACTATTAATCTATCCGCAAGTGCTACTGTTAAGGATGTGGATGAAATTTATCGACAAGCCTGGAAGCAAAAAGTAAAAGGGATCACGATCTTCCGGTATAATTCAAAAAAACGGTCTACTCTTGAAACAGGCATTAGATCCGGGATCAAAGCCTGTAAAGTATGCATTGAATAACAGTACCTGATTTTAAAAATGGATACACTCACTCATATAGCACTTGGCGCCTGTGTTGGTGAAGCCTTACTTGGTAAAAAGCTGGGAAAAAAAGCTTTGCTGATCGGGGCTTTTGCGAACAGCATTCCTGATTTTGATTTTGTGACTTCTTTTTGGATGAGTATAGACCGTAGTTTGCTGGCGCATCGGGGATTCACTCATTCATTTTTATTTGCTTTTTTAATTGCTGGTTCGCTGGCTTTTTTATTTCAACGATGGTTTAAGCGATCGGGTATTGCTCTGAGGACATGGTTCATTTTTTTTATAGTCGAAATATTCCTGCATCTGTTTATTGATGCGTTTAATAATTACGGGATTGGCTGGCTGGAACCATTTAGTCATGCCCGGATTTCATTCAATTCCATTTTTGTTGTAGATCCTTTTTATTCTATATGGCTTGGGATCGCAATGGTGGTTTTACTGATCTTAAAAAGAGATCATACGGGAAGAAAATTCTGGATGGAATTTGGTTTAGGCATCAGCACTTTGTATTTCATGTATTGCGTGGTAAATAAATTCAAAACTAATTCAGATATAAGAAACATGTTGAAAACTCAGCAGATCAGTTACACCAATTATATGACAACTCCAACGCCATTAAACAACTGGATGTGGTATGTTGTGGCAGGAAATGAGAATGGTTATTATGTCGGTTATTATTCCGTGTTTGACAGTCAACGAAAAATCGATCTGCATTTTTATCCAAAAAATGATTCTTTGCTGAACCCTGTACGTAATTATGATGAAGTGAAGCGGTTGATTCGATTCTCAAAGGGGTTTTATACAATGGAGCAATGGCATGATACGCTGGTGTTCAATGATCTTCGTTTTGAACAAATAGTGGGGTGGTATCAGCCGGAAGCAAAGTTTGCATTTCACTATTATCTGCAG
>DASZPW010000004.1:0-18317 GCA_035550155.1 Chitinophagaceae bacterium
TACTGATAGCACTGCAGCTAAAAAAGATTCAGTGAGCACCCAACCGGTAAAATAAAAATGAAGGATCATGGAAGAGAAAGATTTTTCGGCTATAGCGGAAGAAAAGAAGGAACTCATAGATCAGAGCTTTCGTGATTCTGTTGCTACCATCAGCAAACAGGGTAGTCGGAATTTTATTTTTCCCAAAAAACCAAAAGGAAGATTATACAATCTCAGAACGATCGCTTCCATTTTTTATCTCATCGTTTTTTTTACACTCCCTTTTTTAAAGATCGAAGATGAACCTTTGTTCATGTTCAATGTGCTGCAGCGTAAATTCATTTTCTTCGGGCAGGTATTCTGGCCACAGGACTTTTTCATTTTCGCCCTTGGCCTGCTGACCTTCATGGTGTTTATCATTTTGTTCACTGTAGTATTTGGCAGAGTGTTTTGCGGATGGGCCTGCCCGCAAACAATTTTTATGGAAATGGTTTTTCGTAAAATAGAATATTGGCTGGATGGTGATTACAACAAACAACGTAAGTTGAAAGAAATGCCCTGGAACGCTTATAAAATACGCAAGCGGCTCACTAAGATGGCTGTTTTCTACTTTATCTCTTTCATCATTGCAAATTTTTTCCTGGCTTATATCATTGGAATGGATGAAGTGCTGGCAATGGTACGGGAAGGAATTGCAGCCAACTTAGGAACTTTTATTTCATTACTTGGCTTCACTACCGTTTTCTTTTTTGTGTATTACTGGTTTCGGGAGCAGGTCTGCATTGTCGTTTGTCCTTATGGAAGATTGCAGGGTGTGCTGCTGGATAAAAAATCAATTGTAGTTGCGTATGATTATGTTCGTGGAGAGCCGAGAGGAAAGATCAAAAAAGAAAAAGAAGGCAAATGGGACACCGGAGATTGTGTGGACTGTGCTGCCTGTGTAAGAGTTTGCCCGACAGGAATTGATATCCGCAACGGTACACAACTGGAATGTATCAATTGCACTGCCTGCATCGATGCCTGCGATGACATTATGGAAAAAGTAAACCGTCCCCGCGGGCTGATCCGTTTTGAATCAGAAGAAAATATTGCACACAGTAAAAAAACAAAATTCAACTGGCGCATCGCTGCGTATTCATTTGTATTAATGTTGCTGACAGGCGCCCTTGTCGTCATGCTCATTACCCGGGAAGATGTGGATGCAAGAATATTACGAACAGCCGGACAAATGTATCAGAGTTTGCCCGACGGCCGGGTGGCTAATCTGTACAATCTCAAATTGGCGAATAAAACTCGAAAAGATATTCCTGTAAGCCTGAAACTCGAAAATATGAAAGGCGAGATCGAAGTAGTGGCAAAAGATCTTACTGTGCCAAAAGAATCATATTTCCAATCACCCTTTATTGTAAAGATCGACCGGCAACTGATCGTACAAAGAAAAACGCCAATCACCTTAGGGATTTATGAAGGCGATAAAAAAATAAAAACCATATCAACGACTTTTTTAGGGCCCGGATACTAAAAAATAAATTATTATGAAATTAAATTGGGGACATAAAATCGCATTTGTTTATCTCGCTTTCATAGGGGGCATTGCATTCCTCGTGATCAAAGCAAGCGGTGAAAAATTTGACCTTGTTACTAAAGATTATTATGGTGAAGAATTAAAATATCAACAGGTCATTGATGAATCCGCAAACACAGCCAAACTCTCCGCTCCGGTATTGGTGAATAAATATGATGGATCACTTTCAATTCTTTTTCCCGAAGAAATGAAAGGAAAGAAAAAACAAATTGATTTTTATCTCTATTACGCGGCTGATGCTTCTAAAGATTTCAGGAGATCATTGAACAGCGACCAACAGGAGATCACGCAGTCATTGCCCCGGAACATTTCCGGCAATTATGACCTGAAATTATCCTGGAGTACTGACAGCCTGAAATATTATTATGAACAAAAGGTTTCTTTTTAATAAATATTGTAATTGAGGCAAAAATGAAAATTAAAAATCAGATCATCATTGCACTGGCAGGAATACTTATGCTTACTGCAGTTTTTATTTTTAAGTCTGATGTTTTCGGAGGTTCATCACCTTTGATTTTGTTAGGTCTTGTCATTACCGGATTATTGTTGTGTTTTAGATTTAAACTTCCGGGCGGGATATTTCTCTTTTTCGGAGGTATGTCTTTAGCCGTGTATCCATTATTATTTTCATCTTCTTACTTTTTATTACCCGGAGGAATTCTCACCGGCTTTTCGGGCTTGATGATATTAATAAACTGGTGGCAGCAAAATGAAAATTAAATGATATGCCGGTCAGCATTGAAGTCATAGTATCTGCATTTATCATGGGTTTTGCCGGAAGCCTGCATTGCATTGGCATGTGTGGGCCGCTTGCTTTGTCATTACCGGTTTCTCACAACAATAATCTCTCAAGAATTACAGGAGCTGCAATTTATAATAGCGGAAGGATTGTATCGTACACAATATTAGGTTTGATATTTGGTTCATTGGGTGGTCTTATCATTGCCCCGAAATGGCAAAGCGGCTTATCACTGGCATTGGGAGTTGTCATACTTCTTTATTTGCTTTTACCAAAAAGATATTTTCATTTATCTGCTAACAACTCATTTAATAAACCATTTTTATTACTCAGGCAGCAATTGGGAAAATTATTTCACTCAAAAAAACAAAGCTCCATATTAGCAATTGGCATATTGAATGGATTCCTTCCCTGTGGATTGGTGTACCTGGCACTTTCTTCCTCAGTAATTTCAGCGAGTTCTATGAACGGAGGAATGTTCATGTTATTTTTCGGGTTGGGAACATTCCCTGCCATGTTCACCACAGTGATCATGGGCAATTACATTAATCAAACCATTCGTTTGAAATTACGCAAAGCTGTTCCTGTTCTATTATTCTTTATGGCAACTTTATTGATCCTGCGTGGAATGGAATTAGGAATCCCATTTGTTAGTCCATCCTTTGTTCATGGCAGCGCTGCAGCTGTTTCTTGTCATTAAAATTTTTCAATCCATCCTGATTTGATCCTTCAGCTATCTTTGCTGTATGTATATTGATATTCTTACTGTTTTACCGGAGTTGCTGGAAAGCCCTTTTCAACACAGCATCATAAAAAGGGCACAGGAAAAAGGTTTGCTTACGGTGCGGGTGCATCCTCTGCGCAAATGGGCGGTGAATGAATACGGGCAGGTGGACGATTATCAATACGGTGGTGGCGCCGGAATGGTGATGATGTGCCAACCCCTGGCAAATGCAATAGAAGAATTATCAAAAGAAAAAAAATTTGACGAGATCATTTATTTAACTCCCGATGGAGAAAAACTTGATCAAAAAATTGCTAATGCACTTTCACTGAAAGAAAACCTCCTGTTGATCTGCGGACATTATAAAGGTATTGATGAACGAATCCGGGAACATTTTGTGACCAAAGAAATTTCCATTGGTGATTATGTGTTAAGTGGTGGCGAAATGGCTGCTGCTGTTTTAGTTGATACGATCGGAAGAATCATTCCCGGTGTATTAAATGATGAAACGTCTGCTTTATTTGATTCCTTCCAAGACAATTTATTAGCTCCACCCGTATATACAAGGCCGGAAAATTTCCGCGGATGGAACGTTCCTGATGTTTTGCTCAGTGGCGATCATAAAAAAATCGAAGAATGGCGACATGAGCAATCATTGAAAAGAACGAATGAACGGCGGCCGGATCTTCAGAATGAATGATGCTGCTGATCAATACAAAATTGTTTTTAATTGTTTTTTCATGTGACGCTCTGTTACAATTTTACCTGTTATATAGCCGATCGCAACACCTAATGGAAAATCGCTTGCCCAATGCACCTGGTTATTCATCAATGCCCAGCTTGTAACTCCTGTCAAAATATATCCAACAGGCCTGATCCATTTTACCTCAGGATAATCCCTGGCCAGTACAGTTATTGTTGCCATCATTGTTGCCAGGTGTCCTGAAGGAAATGCATCATAATTGGTCGTGTGGTGTTGGTATTGAGAAAATGAAGGAAAGAAATGCCAGGTACCTCCGGGTTTCGTCGCTAAATAAGGGGCTTGTCTTCCGGTAATTCTTTTCAATGCCTGGATGGTTATACCCATACTTAAATATGCTTCGGCCAGGTCGCTGGCAGTTTGCAATGCCCTGTTGCTATGCGATATTTTTCCATAGAGATAAAAACCACCTGCGATCAGCATGGTAGTTGTTCCTTCTCCTAACTGGTAAAAACCTGAATTAAGATTGTCGGGCCATTTTAAAATGGATTGATGATGCACTTCGAACTGATCAAATTCAATTACTGATTTTAAATGAATATCAGCACTGGCCTCTCCAACTGCATTCATGATTGGTTGATCAAAATGCATCAGCAAGGCCGTAGTTGCTATAATACCCAGATCTATTTTGAGACTTTGCTTTTGGAAAGGAGATTTTAAATTTTGTAAAAGATCGCCGGGCAAATTAGTGAGAAATGAAAATGGCCTTGGCTTAGCATACACTGTTTGCATTGCAGGCCTGGCAGAAGACGAAAAATCAGCAACAAAATTATTTTTTACTGAAAGTGAGTCGGTAATTTGTTGCGCTTTAGCCGTATTGAATACAACAATACCGGCAAAGCTGAGTATTAATTTACATTTGGTTAGTAAGAACCGCATACTCTGATTAAGATTTAGTTGATCAGATAAAAAAGGGCCCCGCTAAGAATAGCGGGGCGTCACCCTTAACCATACGAAACCAAGAAGTTTATTCTTATAAAGAACAATTTATTTTGCGACTACCGATCCCGGCATTCCCTTTTTATTGATGAAAACAACATTGCCGGTTCTCTTCAGAGAGCCCCATCCCTGTCCTTCTCCTTTTATAGCTCTTGAAATGGATTTGAACAAAACGACATACATCAACTGGCGATAAACAAACCGCTGCGGAATGAGCCAGATCAACCGGTAGAATTTTTCTTTTTCAAATGAAAATGCCATCACTGAAACTGAAACATCCACTACCAGGAACATACCATAATAGAATAAGATCTTGTGCAAACTGGCAGGATCATGCCAACTCCAGAATATGCTCAAAAAGAAGATAAGATCAGCCAAGGGAGCGAGTATCGGCATAATGATCTGGAACAATAAAATATTTGGCAACGATACCATGCCTAATGATTTATATTTCGGATTGAAACAGGCATCCCGGTTTTTCCAAAAACTTTGCATCACTCCATAGCTCCAGCGAAAACGCTGTCTCATGAATTGCCTTAAAGTTTCCGGCGCTTCTGTCATTGCAATAGCATCCGGGCAATTACGGACAATGCCGTCGTTGCGCAGCATTCTCATAGTAAGGTCACAATCTTCTGCCAATGTATCGGTCATGAATCCACCGGCCTCTTCAATAGCAGATCTTTTGAAAGTACCTATAGCGCCGGGAATCACTGAAATGCAATTGAGGTAATCAAAAGCCCTGCGGTCGAAATTTTGTGCTGTGGTATATTCAATAGATTGCCACCGGGTAAGAATATTTCTTTGATTGCCGACTTTTACATTACCGGCTACTGCCACAACATTCGGATCATTGAAATATTTCATCATTTGCCGTATAGCATCAGGCATCAATTGCGTATCGGCATCGATGCATACTACATAATCACCGGAACAACGGGAAATACCAAAATTTAATGCAGATGCTTTGCCTCCGTTCGGTTTAGTAAATAGTTTTACCTGTGGATGATCTCCAAATGCATTTGACACTACACTATATGTATCATCCTTCGAGCCATCATCTACAAAAATGACTTCAAAATCATGATAATCCTGCAGTAAAAGATTTTTCACCGTTTTTACCGCATTCACTTCTTCATTAAATGCAGGGATGATGATGCTTACCTTATTTGTCAATGATTCTGTCAGGAACAATTTCTCTTTTTGGGATCTGCGATACTGAAGGATCGCCATTACTGCGAGGAAACCAAGCCTTATCAAACCTAAAACGATAGCTACCCAAAATGCAGCATAGAGAAAACGGGTAGCCCAGTAAACAAATGTTGTCACCACGCCATTCATTTTTACCAGGTCATTGTGCACCGGCGGCATGATGGCATCTTTAGGGAGTTTCAGAAGATTGGCAATGGTAGTAAACTGTATTCCTTTGTTTTTAAAATAGTCAATAACCCGTGGCAAGGCTTCAACTGTAGCTTCCCTGTCACCGCCGGCATCATGAAAAAGAATAATGCCTTTATCAGGATGCGCCTCGTATTGGTGAATGATACTATTATATATGCTATCAGCTGTCATGCCAGGCTTCCAGTCATCGGGGTCAATACTTTCTCCCACCGTATAATAGCCTTTCTGCTTGCTGATCATTAATGGCTTCAATTCTTCTGCTTTGGTAGGTTGCGCATCGGCATTATAAGGCGCACGGAATAAAATAGTGCTTCTGCCGGTGGCCGCTTCGATCAATAAACGAGTGGCTTCCATTTCCGTTTCAGCCCGGCCCTCACTCACGGCAGCAATGTTTGGGTGCGTGAATGTATGGTTGCCGATCTCAAAACCATCATGGTAAATTCTTTTCAGTAATGGAAGATGCGCTTCTGCATTTACACCTATTACAAAAAACGCAGCCGGCACTTTTTCTTTTTCTAAAATATCCAGGATGCGTGGCGTGTATTCAGGATCGGGCCCATCGTCAAAAGTCAATATCACCTGGTTATGTACCTGCCCAAAACATTTTATAAAATATCTCGTAGGCAACTGACGATAGGTTTCTTCGCTAACCAGGTTTTCAGAATCATCTTTTTCAATATCGATGATTCCTTTTTGCGGATCATTTTTTACATCCAGTATCTCACCGCTTCCTTTAAAGTCCGGTTTGTCGGTTTGCATATCAATGCTTCCCAATGCGGAAAAATCAAAAGGAGTTTTTTTCAAAGCCTCATCACTCAGATCTCTACTGTAAAAATCCCAGATGCGTTCATCTTCCGAACCCAACCTCCATAACGCCACACCGGCGGTGCTATATTCATCAGCAAAACGCATGGTATTGAAATTGCCACCTGCATCAATGAAGGAAACAGTATGATGTATTTTATTATAATCAGTGTATTCGAAGGAGCAATTGTAAGAGTCGTTGTCAAAATCTATGGTGGCATGGAATTCTTTTGCAAGCGATAATGCCTGCTGGTAGGTCACCGTTTCAGCATCGCTTCCATCGGGCCAGTCGTATCCATATGCCGCCATACACAACACAATTTTTTCCGAAGGAACATCTTTAGCGATCTTATCTACTTCTTTTTCTATCCAGCGTTGTTCACTTACCGGGCCGGGAACACTGCCGGTATAATGCTGATCATACGCCATGAAAAAAAGATAGTCATTGTATTGAGCAAGTTCCCTGACATGAAAATCTTCATTATCCGGCATAATGTCCTGTGTAACTAAAAAGCCATTCTTATGCAGGGAATCACTCAACTCTTTCTGAAATGCATCCATGGCGCTGATAGTGCGTTCGTTCCTGAATTCTTCAAAATCGATATTGATCCCCTGAAGTCGATTGGCTTTTAGCGTAGTGAGAAGTTGCTTAAGAAGAATTTCCTTTTTGCTTTTACTAAGTAACAGCTGTGATAAAAGGTTGGGATCAAAAGTGCCGTCATGATCTTTCAGGTTCACATTGCTCAGCATCGGAAGGATCCTGACATTATTTTGTTTCATCAAAGCCAGCCCGTCGGGATCAATATTCGTGATCAAAGTATCTGTAACCGGATCAATGAAAAACCATTCCGGCATAACTGTATTCAATTCAGCAATATGATCCTGGAGTGAGAAAAATGCCTGCGGGTCCCAATCTACATAAAATGCCGCCCGGATACGGGAAGTTCTTTTTTTCCTGATGTCAGCAACTTTTTTCTTTTCCGCAGCTGCCAATAGGCTGTTTTGTTGTTTTACTTTTAAATATGTGTCAAAGCCGCCCTTGTATTTTTTCGCTTCCCGTTTTGTCAATCCTTTCGGATGAGTGGGATCAATTTTTGTGAAATCTGTTTTGGATAATCCTGGTAATATTGGTTTCGGATCTTTTGCCAATGTGATCCAAACTATCGGTACCATTAATAAAATAAAAAACAGGGTTACTCTCCCAATCCACTTAAATGTAATCCAGCGAAGCCTGGACGAGGTTTGAAATATCTGTCGTTGAGGGCTCATGATTTCGTTAGGTTGCGTAAAAATAGACAAGCATCATTCCCATTGATGTTATCCGGTGGTTAATAGCCGTTAAGTACTGGTTAATGATGAAATCGAAGCAATTACAAACAAATCAACTAAGGGCTTTCACAAACGATTGTTTGATTTCTGCACGATGTTGAATTGGTTTAGATTAATTGAGGAAATTGCAACAACTAATCTCATCATCATGAATTCCAATCGCAGAAAATTTCTCCGCAATCTTACTGTGGGCGCCGGTGTATTGTCAGTCGGTCTTCCGTCTTTGGCAGAAGTCAAAAAAGACGAAAATGACCGATTTGCAATAAATGATCCCGGCACACAGCACTTTAATATGTGTGGCTATGCCGCTCCTAAAATTGAAACAGTCAGGATCGGCATCGTTGGGTTAGGCATGCGTGGCTCCGGGGCAGTAGAGCGATTAAGTTATATTGACGGCGTCGAGATCGTTGCATTGTGTGACAAATACCCGGATCGTGTTGCAAGGGCTCAGAAAACCCTGGAGAAAATGCAACGTCCGAAAGCCAAAGAATTCAGCGGCGATGAAGGATACAAAGCTCTATGCGAAAGCAATGATATTGATTTGGTCTACACTCCTACACCATGGGCATTACATACACCGGTTGCGGTTTATGCTATGAAAAACGGGAAGCATGCAGTGACGGAAGTAGATGCAGGAAAAACCATTGATCAATGCTGGGAATTAGTTGAGACATCAGAAAATACGAGGAAGCACATGATGATGCTGGAGAATTGTTGTTATGATTTTTTCGAACTGCTTACATTAAATATGGTACGTAATGGATTGTTTGGTGAATTGATCCATGCAGAAGGAGCCTACCTTCATAATCTTTCCCGTGATTATTTGTTTAACAAAAATGCTTATGCCGATATGTGGCGATTAAAAGAAAATATCGGTAAGAACGGAAATCTATATCCAACGCATGGGCTGGGGCCAATTGCCCAATGCATGAATATAAACCGCGGTGACAAACTGGATTATCTCGTTAGCATGAGCACCAATGATTTTACACTGAATGACCTTGCAAAAGAAATGGCGGCAAACGATGATTTCTTCAAACCATATGTTGACAAACCTTACCGTGGTAATACGAATACTACATCGATCCGGACACATCATGGAAAATCTATTTTATTGATGCATGATGTTTCTTCATTGCGGCCTTATTCCAGGATACATCTCGTAAGCGGAACGAAAGCAATTGCTCAAAAATATCCGGGACCCGAAAAAATTGCATTTGGAGACAGCTGGATCAAAGAAGAAGAATTAAAAGATCTTTACGACAAATATTCTCCACCAATAGTAAAACATATCGGAAGCATTGCTAAAGATATCGGCGGTCATGGCGGAATGGATTTCATTATGGACTGGAGATTGATCGATTGCCTGAGGAATGGTTTGCCGCTGGATCAAAATGTTTATGATGCCGCTACCTGGAGTAGTATTTTCCATCTAAGCCAAATTTCCGTAGCAGGAAAATCGAAGCCGGTCGATTTTCCAGACTTCACAAGAGGCGCCTGGAAAATCAATAAACCGCATGACATGACATTAACCGGCGGCGCTACTACCGGGGTGCGGCAGTTACAATCTCATTAAAGATGTAAACCCCTTCAAAGCGATAATAATAACTTCATTTTAAACTCAGTATTGGCAATAAAAGAAATCAAGAAATTGTAACGGGAATATATTATCTTCATGCCGATACAACCGGGCAATCACTGATATGGACCCGGACTGCATTTGAAACCTATTAAATACACCCTACAACCACTTATTTTTTTTTCATGAAGGCCCTGACCACTATTACGGATCCGGTATATACCGAAAAAAGTAATTTCAGCGGGTATGAAAAATTCTGGCTGAGATTTATCAACGATAAGAGAGATCTGCCTTTTATCCATTTGCTGACAGCCATTCATATACTGGTAATACCGATTGCTATTTTTCTTTATACTCCCGTTCTTAAAAGCTGGCAATGGTGGCTGCTGTATATTCCTTATTTCTATGTTTCGCAATTGTATTTTAAAGGCCGCTTTGGCCTGATGTTGCACAATATCAGTCATCGCAAACTTTTCAAAAAACCATACCAGTGGATCAATACCTGGATCACCTGGGGCGTTTGTCCTTTTTTCGGTCACACTCCTGAAACATATTTTGTTCATCACATGGCCATGCACCACGTTGAGAACAATATGCCTGATGACAGCAGCAGTACATTATCATACCAACGGGATAGTTTCGGGAACTTTATTCTGTATTATCTCAATTTTCTTGTTCTTGGTTTCAGGGAAACGTTTATGTATTTGTTCAGCCGGAAAAGAAAAAGAATGTACATGAGGCTCACCTACGGCGAAGTTTCCTTTTTTCTTTTTTGTGCCGGAATGAGTTTTGTAAATTTCAAAGCTACTTTGTGGATATTCATAGTTCCATTTCTTTTTGCCCGTCTTGTAATGATGATCGGTAACTGGTCGCAACATGCTTTTGTAGATAAAAATGATCCGGAGAATAATTTTACGAATGCTATAACCTGTATCAATACTAACTATAATAAGATCTGCTGGAATGATGGCTATCATGTAACGCATCACCTCAGGCCTTCTATTCATTATACGGAAATGCCGGTGGAGTTCCTGAAACAAAAAGATAAAATGGCAGAACAAAAATCTTTAGTGTTTGACGGCATTCATTACCTGCATATTTTTGTTTTTCTCGTCATTAAAAGATATGATAAACTCGCTAATCACCTGGTCAACCTTAATAACATGTTCTCCAGCGATGAAGAAGCTATTGCTTTAATGAAAGAAAGAACTAAAAAATTCAAGGTTAGAGAAATGCATACCGGATCATCGTTGCAACCACAGTATAGTTGATGGGGATGAACCAGGATAACTGATCAGTTATTGAATTTTACCACTTCAAAATCAGATCCCTTCACATTACCTAGTACATGTAATTCATCATTATTCCATCTTTCATCCGGCGCTCCACTGATATATAAATTGCTCCCGATGTCGGCAAGAATGATCCCGTATTTTTTCATCGCTTGCAGGATCACCTGAATTTTTTGAGGATAGCTGCTGATATCAAAACTGCTTTTTAAACGAAGCCTTGCACCAAAAGGTAAACCATATTGTCCGCCGGTGCTATTTACTTTATGGCGTGCAGGATAAATATAAGAAGGCTTTACAAGATTCTTTGACAAAGTAAATCGCAGTGCATGATCTATCACTCCTTTTTCAATTTCGTCATAGCGAACTAACCCCGGAAATATCGGGAGCCCCGCAGCATCGGCTGATGTCCATCCTTCCGTTCGAAGATCGTTGGTTTGAAGATTGAATTCTGCCCCGGATGAAGCTTCCCATTCATTGCCATGAATACTGGCATTATATAATTCATACAATTTTTTATTATCAATATCTACTGCAATTACATGCGCATCACCGGTACCATTTCCTTCAATAGGAGCATTTAAAGGAATCGGAAAAGGTCCCGGGTCACTTTCATCACCATAATTCCCATCATAATTGTTGGCCCGATATACGACCGGAATCTTTGGCTGACCGGAACAAACTACCACATATGGAATTCCGATCGGGGCACCATCCCATGTGCCGCTTCCAAAATCCGGGTGAAGCCCCGTGGATGCAAACTGTGCAATGATCTGATCGTTATAAGGATCAACAGGAGATCGTGATATATCAGTATCCCATGGATTATCAGGGGGAAAAATATTTATATTTTCCGCTGCCGATTTTGAAGGGGAGCAAGTCGTACTATTACTTCCTGGGTCATTGCTGCTGCTTTCTTTTTTACAAGATGTAAAAAACATTAATAAAAAATAATAGAACAGGATCAAGAGAAGATTAAGTAGAAAGGTTTTTTTCATAAGCATGGATTAAAACAAAACGGCTGAATGTCGCTCCCATTCAGCCGAAAATAATATGCCGGACTTATGTTTTTAGTATAGGAAAATCACTTTGTCACGAACCTTTTTTTACTCCTATCACCGGCAGGGATTTTTCATTGATCAGTTTATTGAATGCAGGCACATCTTCATTCATGATACGTTTTAACTTATTCAATTGCTCGTCACATTGAGCGGCAAGGTCGGCATATACTTCTTTCACTTGTTGTGATGGCGCCGCATTGCCACTGGCAGCAACTCCAAACACGCCACCCAGTTTATCATTCAGTTTGATCGGGAAATTCAGCGGATCTTCGCTGCTCTTTGATTTTGTCTGATACAACGTTTCCTCGATGGCTGTCATTTCTTTATTGATGCTATCAGCCATTTGTTTTACATCCTTCGGACAGTCTCTTCCCTGCTTGGCTATAAACTCATTGATCTGGGAACGAAGTGAACGGATATCCTTTATCCCCTTTTGTACTTCACTGAATTTATTTGAGACGGTTTGTAAAAATGCGAATTGTGCGTCATAATCTTCCTGGGAACATTTGTAATTGGGATCTGCTTTTATAGCAAAGCTTCCTTCAGCAGAATCTTTACCCACTCTCATCTTATAGAAATATTGACCGGGTGGTGCCAGTATAGCACGGGGCACGCCTGTCCAAAGTATCATTCCTTCAACCCGCTCTGCAGGAGGATACATCATATCCCATACAAACTGGTTCATGCCGTTGCTGATATCAAATTTGTTTTCTTTGGAATTTGTAGAATATGTTTTGATCATTTTTTTATTCTTGTCCATGATCGTGATGGATGCTTTCGTAGAATCGGTAATGTTTTTTACATAATAATTAATGACCGGGCCATTAGGAGGATTGGCTCCTGCATTTCTTGGTGTTCCGAAACTTCCACGAAAACGTCCGCCACCTCCAATTCTCCATGCAGGATTTACATTGAAAACATGCAATTTCTCATTGAGAAAATCAGGATTCATTTGTTGCAAAACACTGAGATCATCCAGCACATAAAATGCACGGCCTTGCGTAGCTACAACAAGGTCATTATCTTTTATCGTCAAATCCGTCACAGGTACCATGGGCAGGTTCAATTGAAATTTTTTCCAGTTGGAGCCATCATCAAATGAAATGTACATTCCATATTCTGTGCCTGCATACAACAAACCAGGCCGGTTATGATCGGCACGAATACAACGGGCAAAATGCATTTTGTCAATACCGTTAGTGATAAGTGTCCATGTTTTACCATAATCCTCGGTCTTATATATATAAGGTGTGTAATCGTCGAGCTTATACCGGGTGCCTACAAAATAAGCGGCCCCTTTTTTGAAAGGATCTACTTCCACACAATTCCACATCATCCATTTGGGGCAATCTTTCGGTGTTACATTTTCCCAATTCTTTCCGCCGTCTTTGCTTACAGAAATTACTCCATCATCACTTCCGGTCCACAACAGATCTTTTTCCACCCAACTTTCTGTAGCAGTGAAAATGGTACAATAATATTCTACAGAAGTATTGTCCTGTGTGATCGGGCCACCGCTTGATCTTTGTTTGCTTTTATCGTTAGTGGTCAGATCTGGCGAAATAGCCTGCCAGCTGGCGCCTTCATTTTCTGTTGCGAACAAAACATTTCCTGCCGTGTACAATTTTTTAGGATCATGTGGTGAAAAGAAGATCGGGAAATTCCATTGAAAACGATATTTCAATACATCTGCTGCAGCTCCCATCGGATTATCAGGCCATACATTCACCGAACGATTTTCTCCTGTTTTATGATCCAGTCTTGAAATATATCCGCCATAATTTCCTCCATAAACAATATCGGGATTCAGCGGATCGGCCACCACATAACCACTCTCTGCTCCTGCAGTCGGTTGCCAGTCCTGGTCTGTAATAGCTGCTCCGTAAGTACGGCTTTTTATTCTCACTGTTGAATTATCCTGTTGTGCTCCGAGAATACGATAAGGAAAAGAATTGTCAGTAGTGACACGATAGATCTGTGCAGTTGGCTGGTTATCGAGAGTGCTCCAATCATTGCCACCATCAAAACTGATCTGCGCACCTCCATCATCTGCAATGATCATCCGGTTACCATTTTCCGGATCGATCCACATATCATGATGATCACTATGCGGAGTTCGCATCGGCTGAAATGTTTTTGCGCCATCGCGGCTGCGCATGAATTCCACATTGGGACAATACACCACATTTTCATTTTTTGGATCTACAAAAATTGTTGAAAAATACCAGGCCCGTTGACGCACTTCATTATCACTACTTGTAAGTTTCCATGTTTCTCCGGCATCTTCGCTTGCAAACACACCACCGTCTTTATTTTCAATAACGGCATATACTTTATCAGGATTTGAAGGCGCTACTGCAACGCTTACTATTCCCCATGTTCCTTTTGGTAATCCTTTATTGGAAGAAATGTTGATCCACGTTTCTCCTCCATCAGTACTCTTCCACATGCTGCTTCCATCGCCTCCGCTTTCCATGGAATAAGGAGTGCGAAGTACCCGCCACATTCCTGCATAAAAAACATTGGGATTACCCGGTTCCATTACCAAATCGCTGCAAGCAGTCATATCATTTACATACAAAACCTTTTTCCATGTTTTTCCTCCATCAGTTGTTTTAAAAACACCTCTGTCCTGGCTGGGACCAAACAAATGACCGGTGACTGCTACCCAAACTGTATTGGGATCTTTCGGATGAATAACGATCCGAACAATATGTCTTCCTTCTTTCAATCCGATATTCTTCCAGGTTCTTCCGCCATCATCGCTGCGCCACATTCCGTCGAGTCCTTCACTCACATTTCCTCTTAATGTACTTTCCCCTTCCCCTACATAAATGACATCTTCATCACTCGGCGCCACTGCTACTGAACCGATACTGCCACCAAAATATTTATCTGAAATATTTTTCCAGTTGCTGCCGCCATCGGTTGTTTTCCAAACGCCACCGCCTGTTGCTCCAAAGTAAAAAGTGTTCTTGTCTTTATAACTGCCTGCCACGGCTCCGCTTCGTCCGCCCCTAAAAGGGCCGATCAACCGGAATTTCATTTTTGAAAAGAAAACGGAATCAGAATTAACCGCAGGTGTGTTTTTAACCGGCGCCTGAGCTTGCTTTTTTCTTTGAGCAGATACACTGATGCATGCAAAAGCAAAAAGAATGAATAATAGTTTTCTCATAACAGAAATTGTTTGAAATTGGTTTTGGTAAAACTGAATTGAAGTTAGTGATTTAACTTTAACTTCATCAAATATTACAATTGAAATGAATTCATTTTCCATATCCGGCAACCTGGTTGATGTACATCAGAAACAAATTTATCCTGCTGAAATAACAGTGACAGATGAAAAGATTGTTTCCATCAAAAAGATTCCCGACACACAACTCAAGACTCACGACTACATGCTCCCAGGCTTCATAGACGCACATGTCCATATAGAAAGCTCCATGCTGATCCCTTCCGAATTTGCAAGATTGGCTGTGGTGCATGGCACTGTTGCCACGGTCAGCGATCCCCATGAGATCGCCAATGTGTGCGGCATGAACGGTGTTGAGTTCATGATCGAAAACGGCAAAACAGTTCCTTTCAAATTCAATTTCGGAGCGCCGAGTTGTGTGCCGGCAACAACATTCGAAACCGCAGGCGCCACATTAGATTCAAAAGATGTTGAAGCGCTTTTGAAAAGAGATGATATAAAATATCTCAGTGAAATGATGAATTTTCCGGGAGTACTGAACGAAGATGCAGAAGTGATGAAAAAAATTGCTGCAGCACATCACTTATTAAAACCGGTGGACGGCCATGCTCCGGGATTACGAGGTGAGCAAGCCAAACAATATATTGCAGCCGGGATCACTACCGATCACGAATGTTTCACCAAAGAAGAAGCGCTGGACAAATTGCAAAATGGAATGAAGATCATCATCAGGGAAGGAAGTGCTGCGAAAAACTTTGAAGCATTAATTGATTTGTTGCACGACTATCCGAATCAAATGATGTTTTGCAGTGATGACAAACATCCGGATAGTTTAGTGATTGGCCATATCAATCAACTCTGTGCAAGAGCAGTTGCAAAAGGAATCAATCTATTCAAAGTGTTATATGCGGCTTGTATGAATCCTGTTTTGCATTACAAATTAGATGTGGGATTATTACAAGAAGGTGATCCGGCAGATTTTATTGTTGTAAAAGACTTAACAAATTTTAAAGTGTCACAGACATATATTAACGGAGAATTAGTTTCAGAAAATGGAAAGTCATTAATCAAAAGCCTGTCTGCCGGTCAGGCAGATCAAAAGTCAGGAGTCATAAATAATTTTTCTTGTAGTAAAAAAAATGTCGAAGAATTTGAAACTCCTCTGACGACTTACAATTCACGACTTACGATCCCGGTTATTGAAGCTTTGGATGGACAACTTATCACCAATAAACTCTTTGTTCAACCAAAAGTATTAAATGGGAAAATTGTAAGTGATCCGGAAAATGATATTCTTAAAATTGTTGTTGTAAACCGCTACAAAAATGCACCAGTTGCAAAAGCTTTTATAAAAAACTTTGGATTGAAAAAAGGTGCGATCGCCTCATCTGTTGCTCATGATTCCCATAATATCGTCGCTGTTGGAGTCGATGATGAAAGTATTTGCCGTGCAGTGAATTTAGTAATTGAACAGCAAGGCGGCGTCAGTGCCGTTGATAACGGAAAAGAAAAGGTATTAGCATTGCCTGTTGCAGGATTGATGAGCAATGAAGACGGCTATACAATTGCAGAAGCCTACACCGCTATTGATGCTATGGCCAAAAAACTTGGTTCCAAACTTTCCGCTCCATTCATGACACTTTCTTTTATGGCATTACTCGTTATTCCCCATTTGAAATTAAGTGACCTTGGACTGTTTGATGGTGATCAATTTTGTTTTGTTGAAAACGCCTTTGATTGAGTCAAATATTGATTATATTTACTTGCTAAGGCTGACCCTCCGATCTTTACCCCATAAAGTTATCTGAAAACGATCTGTCCAACTCGGTGAGAAACTTTTCATTGCATTTCTTTAACCTTATTAATTTATATGTTCAGATACCGATCGTATTTATTGTCTGCGAAAAATGCTTTTCTTTTAAAGATCATCGGAGTGTTGCTGATTTCAGCCTCTTGTAGTAATGTATCTGCACAAACCGAATCAGAGATCGGGCTTCCATTTATTACCAATTATTCAGCAAAAACGTTTAAGGCATTACCTCAGACATGGTGTGTCCAGGAAGATGACCAGGGAATCATGTATTTCGGTATTCAGAATTATATACTTCAATATGATGGAATAAAATGGAGAAAGATCGGGTTCCAGATAAATCCCACTTCCACTGTAGTCCGATCTATGGCAAAAAACAAAGAAGGGACTATTTATTATGGAGGTTATGGCGATATTGGATATCTGGCAAAAGACAGCCTGGGACAAACAGTAACAAAATCATTACTTGAACTGATACCGGCAGCAAACCGGGATTTTCTGGATGTTTGGTCTGCCTATGCAACAGACAACAGCGTTTACTTTCAATCAAGAGAATATATTTTCAGAATAGGTGAAAAAAAACCAGGAGGTTCTGACAAAGACAGAGAAGTAAAAGTATGGAAACCGCAGACCCGTTTCATGTATTCATTTTATCTCGATGGCGATTTTTATGTACATCAACAGGGGTTGGGTCTTTATAAAATGGTGAATGATTCATTAGTGCTGGTACCCGGCAGTGAATTTCTGGGCAAAGAACGAATGCAGGTAATGCTGCCTTATTCCAGCGGACCTAATGAAGAAAAAAAATATCTGATCGGGATGTTTTATAGCGGCATTTATCTCTACGATGGAAAAACATTTCGTCCTTTTGCTACCGAGGCGGACCCTATTTTGAGATCCGGAGCCATTTTATATAAAGGTATCCAGTTACCAAATGGCAACTATGCCTTGTCTTCAACTGGTATCGGTTTGCTGATCATTGATGCTAAAGGAAAATTACTACAACGAATTAACCGCTCTGTCGGCCTGCAGGATGAATCCATCTATGCTCCTTACCTGGACAAAAAAGGAACTTTATGGTTAGCACTTGATAATGGAATATCAAGAGTAGATATATCGTCACCGCTC
>DASZPW010000005.1:0-6633 GCA_035550155.1 Chitinophagaceae bacterium
TTGCACCGGGTACCAGTTTTGCCGGGTCAATGCGCAGGTCAAAGTGATTTTCCATGTATTTCATTGATCCGTGGAAACCCTTATGTAACCATTTTTCCAGCCGCCTTGCATCTTCTGTCAGTGGTACGGCTTTGGCAATACAGCAATACTCAAAACCAGCTAGAGCAGCCTTTTCTTTGACGAACCTGGAAAGTTTTTCTGTATTTAAGTTTGATTTAATAATAATTGATTTATTGCGTTAAAGTAACAACAATTTTCAGGAGTTGTAAGGATATATAGTCAAGAAATTTAATATAAAAAAATTCTGAAAAATTATTGCATTTTAATTACTGAGTTTATTAAATTAAAGTTCATTTTCCGGTAAGTTAGCCTGTTCCGGCAAAATGATAGTAAAGCTAAATTATTCTAAACCCCTTGAACATGAGACCAAAATCACTTTTGTTTCTCACAACTTTTCTTCTAATCTGTTTTTATTCCATTGCTCAGGGTAAGGCTAAAAATCATTTCGACAAAATTCGGATTGAGGATTTCGAGCAAAAGATTTATAGTATTGACAGCAATGCAGATGCTATAATTATTGCAGATGTTGGAAATACGGATTTTACCGGTAATAACAAAGGTTGGTTTTCTCTTGTTTTTGAGCGTCACATGCGGGTAAAAGTTTTAAGCGGTAAAGCCCTGTCCATTTCAACTATCAGAATACCTCTGTATGTTAATGGTGATGAAAAAGAAAAATTAAGCGATCTAGAGGGAGTAACATATAATCTTGAAAACGGATCGGTTGTTGAAAGCCAGTTGGATAAAAAGGATATTTTTGAAGATAAAATCGATAAAAATCATATCGAGATAAAATTTTCAATGCCTGTTGTAAAGGATGGATCAATTTTCGATATTGCATATACGATTACATCCGACTTTGATTTCAATCTTCAGCCCTGGGCTTTTCAACACATAAATTATCCTTGCCTTTGGAGTGAATATACGGTAACAATTCCCAATCTGCTTAATTATGTATTTCTTAAACAGGGGATTCATAAATTTTTCTTGGAGGATTCTAAGAAAAGCTCCAAAGTATACAAAATGACGAGCGCATCAGGTAGCTATTATGGACAGATTGGACAGGATATGACAGTCAGCGCTTTTACACTGCAGTATCACTGGATAATGAAAGATATTCCCGGTTTTAAAACACAGGATTATATTACTACGCCGGCAAATTATCTGGATAAAATTCAATTTCAACTTTTTCAAATATCAAATGGCGAAACAACGAGAACTGTTTTGAATACCTGGACGACTTTAGCCGAGCAGTTGAGAAACAGGGATGATTTTGGAGCATCATTAAGTGCCGAAAATTACTGGCTTGAAAAAGACTTAGCCTCTATAGTCAATGGTGCTGCTGATGATTTAGCAGTTGCCAAAAAAATATTTTATTATGTGAAGGATAATTTTACAAATACGGGTAATAGTATTTTTCTAGAATCAGGTCTTGAAAGCATTTATAAAAACAGGAAGGGAAGTGTGGGAGAAATAAATTTATTACTAATAGCTATGTTGCGAAAAATAGGCCTGGATGCGGATCCTGTTTTATTGAGTACAAAAGATCATGGACTGGTCTATAAAGATTATCCCTTAGTATCCAACTTTAATTATCTTATAGCCAGGCTGGTAATTAACGGGAAAGAATATTATTTGGATGCCAGTAATCGTCGGCTTGGATTTAATCGGCTTGAAAGGTATTGTTACAATGGCAACGCCCGGGTAGTTGATTTAAAAGCAACATCTCTTGATTTTAATGCTGATTCCATTGTGGATAGAAAAGTGATATCAGTTATTGGCAATAATGAAAATCCTTCTATACTAGCCGGGTCCGTTAAGATTACGCCTGGCTACTATCAGTCTCTCGATTACAGGGATTCCGTAGCGATGTATAGCAACAAAGAAGATTTCGTGAAAACGCTTTCTAATCAACAAACAGAGATTAGTAAAATTAGCAATTGTGAAATTGATTCCTTAAATAACCCAGAAGAGCCACTCTCTATAAAGTATGACTTTACTATGAATCTTGCCGCTCCTAATCTTTACATCAATCCAATGTTTGGCTTAGGTCGTAATGCGAACCCTTTTAAATCAGAAGAAAGGGTTTATCCAATTGATTTCCCCACTGCTATTGATGAGATATATACATTGAATTTTGATGTGCCAAAAGGTTATGAAGTTGTGGGACTACCCAAATCTATGTTGTTAAAATTAAACGAGAATAAGGACGCTATTTTTGAATACCAGGTATTTAAGGAGAATGCACAAATTTTTCTGCGTGCAAGGCTGCAGGTTAAACGTACTCATTTTCATGCGGAGGCTTATTCCGGGCTAAGACAGTTTTTTGATATAGTCATCAGAAAATATAACGAGCAAATTGTATGTAAAAAGACACAATAACTATTTCCTTAATTCAAAATTGAAACCAATGTCAGGATACAGATTCTTTTTCATTATGATACTGATCTTCAGTGGAATTTATATAAACGCTCAGGATAAAGTTGATTATAAATTCGGCAAAGTCAGTGCAGATGAGTTTAAGCAAAAAATTTATAGTGTGGACAGTAATGCAAATGCAGTTGTGCTGGCAGATATTGGCTCCACTGAAATAGTGGGGAATAACCACAACTGGTTTTCCCTGGTATTCAAGCGATACACCCGTATTCACATTTTAAACAAGAACGGTTATGACGCAGCCGATGTTGCTATTCATTTGTATACAAGCGGTAGTGCTGAGGAACACCTGAACAACGTAAAGGCTGTAACGTATAACCTGGAAAACGGAAAGGTCATTGAGACAAAACTGGAAAAGTCAAACATTTTTAAAGATCAGCTTGATAAAAATTGGTTTGTTAAGAAATTTACAATGCCCAATGTGAAGGAGGGGTGTATTATAGAATACCAGTATGAAATTCAATCTGATTTTATCGATAACCTTCAATCCTGGGCTTTCCAGGGAGGGAATCCGGTGCTGTGGAGTGAATACAGTGTTTCGATTCCACAGTTTTTTCGCTATTCTTTTTTGTCGCAGGGTTACCAGCCTTTTTACCTCGCAGATTCCAAGAATTCAACATCTAGTTTCACCATAGTTGATTCACGTTCTACCAGGGCGGCGGAGAATACCAGTTTTACTGCCGGGGTTACCACCTATCGCTGGGTAATGAAAGACGTACCTGCACTCAAAGAGGAAAGCTATACCTATACTTTGCGAAATCACCTGGCCCGGATCGATTTCCAGTTGTCCGAGTTTCTTGAACCACTGGAATATAAAAATGTGATGGGAACCTGGAAGGATTTGGCAAAACGTTTTTTAGAGTCTTCTTACTTTGGTGATCCGATCAGCAAAAAAAATAACTGGCTCGATGATGAAGTGAAACCCATAGTTACCGGGGCTAAAACAGAGGAAGAGAAAGCAGCAAAAATTTATGCCTATGTGCGGGATCATTTCACCTGTACAGATCATAACCGTTTAGATATGGATGAAACGCTGAAAAATATTGATAAGGCTAAGCGGGGCAACGAAGCAGAAATTAATCTTTTACTGATTGCCATGTTACGGAATGCTGATATAACGACTGATCCCGTCATCCTGAGTACCCGGGCACATGGATATGCTCCTCCAATGTATCCCATTGTCAATCGGTACAACTACGTAATAGCCCGGGCAAAACTGGACAACAAATATTATTACCTGGACGCCAGTGTACCGCAGTTAGGGTTTGGCAAATTATTGCCCGACTGTTTTAATGGATTCGGTCATATAATTAACGAAGACGCTACCCTCGTCCCGTTATCACCTGATTCTATCCTTGAGCGAAAAGTTTCCTCCATTTTTGCGGCCATCGATGAAAATGGAAACCTGAAGGGAACAATGCAGCAAAAGCTTGGGTATTATGAATCAATGAATATCAGAAACAGAATCAAGGAAAAGGGGCAGGACGCCTTGATAGCGGATATGAAAAAAGCCTATGGTTCGGAAGCAGAGATTGAGAAAGCAACCTTCGATTCACTTGATAGCCCTGATAATTGCATGGGAATGCGCTACGACTTTAAAGTGGGCCAGGTAAAGGATGATTTGATTTACCTGAACCCGTTATTTGGCGAAGCCTATAAAGAAAACCCTTTTAAATCGGCTAAACGGCTTTACCCGGTAGAAATGCCCTATACAATGGATGAAACCTACCTGTTGTATTTCCAGGTTCCCGAGGGATATGTGGTGGATGAAGTACCCAAACAGATCATGGTAAAATTGAATGAGGAAGGGGATGGCATGTTTGAATATCGTCTGGGTGTAGAAAATAATGCTATTTCGCTTCGTTCAAGAATTGTTTTGAAACGAACTTTTTTTAAGCCAGCCGAATACGACATGTTGCGAGAGTTTTTTAACCTGGTTGTGAAGAAACAAAGTGAACAAATTGTACTAAAAAAGAAACAATCATGACTCTATCCGAAAAAAAACGAGTGCTACTGGCCGTTATCATTTTCTTCGCTGCCGTGAACAGCGTTATGGCAGGCGAGGGAATCTATGCTGTCTCTAATATCCCCGATGCATTAAAGAAAAATGCACATATTGTAAAGAGGGCAGAAGAAGAACGGTTTGAAATAAAAAATCCTGGGGAAGCCTATTATAAAATCAAATATGCACTAACTGTGTTGGACGAAAACGGTGATGATTATGCCCGCATAGCTATTCATTACGATAAACTCGTAACAATTAAATCGATAGAAGGGCGGCTGTATGATGCTTCAGGGAATGAAATTAAAAGCCTGAAAAATAAAGATATCCAGGATATTAGCGGTGTCAGTGATAATAACCTGATGGATGACGACCGGGTGAAATTTCATAGTTTTTATTATAAATCCTATCCCTACACAGTTGAGTATGAATATGAGCTGAAGTATAATGGCACCATGTTTTATCCATATTGGATGCCCCTGGAAGATGAAAATTTCGCTGTCCAGGAAAGTCATTTTATTTTAACCTGTCCGGCAGATTATGTTTTTCGCTACAAAGCATTTAATTACACTTCAAGTCCTGTAATCAGCACTGAAAAAAATCAAAAAAGCTATACCTGGCAGGTCAAAAATTTAACAGCGATCGTTAAAGAGCCTTATTCTCCTGAATTACCTTTTTTGACGACTTATATTGTTTTTGGTCCTACGCAGTTTGAAATGCAGGATTATAAAGGAAATATGCAAAGCTGGGCCGATTTGGGAAAATTTATGTACGCTCTGAAGCAGGGAAGGGATGAATTGCCGGATAATATCAAAGCTACGGTTCATCAATTGGCAGATGGAGAAATGGATACGTATACGAAAATCAGGAAGCTGTATGAATACATGCAAAAAAATACACGCTATGTAAGTATCCAGTTAGGTATAGGTGGCTGGCAACCTTATGATGCCAGGTATGTTGCTACAAAGGGGTATGGCGATTGTAAGGCGCTGACCAATTATATGTTTAGCTTGTTAAAAGAGGCTGGTATAAAATCATATTATACACTTATCCGGGCAGGTAACAGCAGAAAAGAAGTAATGACAGATTTTCCGGCAGCAGCATTTAATCATGTTATATTATGCGTTCCATCAGCCAACGACACGGTGTGGCTGGAATGTACAAGCCAAACGCTTCCGGCAGGTTATTTGAGCGATTTTACGGCAGACCGTTATGGCTTGCTGGTAGATGAAAATGGAGGAAAGTTGGTACGAACGCCCCGCTATGGATTGCACGAAAACCTGCAGGTGCGGCGGGTTAAAGCAAAACTGGATGAACAAGGTACATTGCTCGTTAATGCCAATTCCACTTACAATGCCGAGCAGCAGGATGAAGTACATGATGTGATCAGTTATTTGTCAAAGGATAAAGTAAAAGAATATCTGCACGAGCACCTGGATTTTGCTACGTATGATGTGACTTCATTTGAATATAAAGAGAAAAAAAGTGTTTTACCATCCGTGGATGAATCGTTAGAGATTTCTGTAAGTAATTATGCAACGGTGACGGGCAAACGATTATTCATTTTACCCAATGTAATGAGCCGTTCGCATTTCAGGCTGAAGGCGGATACTGCCCGGCTGTATGATGTGGTACTTGATTTTGCTTACCGCGATATTGACAGCGTGGAGATCATGTTACCTAAAGGTTACAAACCGGAGTCCATGCCGTCCGATGTGCAAATCAGTAACAAATTTGGCAAATACACCTCCACCGTAAAACTCGAGGGGAATACTTTATATTACTACAGGCTCCGCGAACAATACAGCGGACATTTTCCTGCAAAAGAATATAACGACCTTGTTGATTTTTACGAAGCGGTATATAAAGCTGATCGTAGCAGAGTAGTGCTGGTCAAACAACAAGACTAAATAGCGAGTTTAGAATTGTTCTTATGAAGAACCGAAAGTAGTGTCGGTTTTGTATGCCAGCAGGTACAATTATTTTTTTCAAAGCCCATTTTTTCAATATATTCATCGTCAAAAAACGATTATTGCCATGGGCCAGCTTGTCACCAAAGATATTCTCGTCTTTCTCTTTTATTTTGTTATTGTTGCTTTGTACGGATACTGGATTTACCAGCGAAAAAAGAATACCCA
>DASZPW010000006.1:0-3819 GCA_035550155.1 Chitinophagaceae bacterium
TGATTATAGTAAAAAAATTCCCTATCTGCGATAATCAGTGTTCACCTGCGGCTAAACCCTGTTTTCATTCGTTTAATTTGTGCAATTCGTGGCAACTCGATCACAAAACCATTTTTCCTTCTCCGATGCTTTCCCGAATGAACTTTTTTAATTCGCCTGGCAACATAGCAGTGAAATCATCAAACTCCCCTTCCGATAAGTAATAGGTCAAATCTTTAAATACTGTACGCACAATATTCCTGGCTTTTTCATTATTGCCAAAATCATAACCTGCCAGACCTTTGTCTTCCGAACGGACTTCATCAAGAAATTCTTCTACTGTGTGAATGCGCTGATATGATTCCGAAGGATCCCACTGATCTACATAAACTCCTTTCAATGCCATCGGCAATTGAGACAATAACTGGAACGATTCATCAATGCCCAGGTGCTTGCGCAAAGCATGCAACACTGATCGCAAAATACGTCCTGCATTGTCCGGGTGGATTTGCAGATCTTTGGCCAGCATGTTGACCAGTTCATTTCCTTTAGCGGCATATTTTTCAAAATCGAGCGACATAAAATTATTTTTTAGATTTTGAACTGGGTTCTATTTCAAAACATAATTTGGCTGTGATCCGATACTCCACGATCTTATTGTTCTTTACTACAGCGCTATGATCCTGGATGTAAACAGAACGAATATTACTGAGTGTTTTGGATGCTTCATTAACAGCCTGCTGTGCGGCATCTTCCCAGCTTTTAGTGGAATTTGCCATCAACTCAAGAACTTTTAGGACTCCCATAACCTTTACGTTTAAGTAAAAAATAATTTTGACAAGCCAAGTTATTTTCAAACAATGCCCGGATAAATGACGGTTATCAAGAGAGCAGATAATTGCGGTCAGGTATTGTAAACAAGCCTGAAATAATTCTGAAACTATCTTTTGACTTCAAAGATCACTTACCTATTAATTCCAGGAATATCAAAACAACCGCAGCAGCAGTCATCAAAATGAAAGTAATGATTCCCGCAATGTTGGAGGTTTTTGTATTGGTAAATTCTCCCATTATTTTTTTATTATTACTTATATGCAGGATAATAGCAATGAGAACTGGTGCCGTCAAACCATACAATATTGCCGAATATATCAATGCCTTGACAGGACTAATGCCAATATAATTCAGAGAAAGGCCAAGTATCAACGAAAGAGCAATGATGATATAGAATGTCCGTGCTTCATGAAATTTATTATCCAAACCCTCCCTCCATCCAAAGGTTTCGCAAAAAATATATGACAAAGAACCGCTAAGTACCGGGATGGCCAAAAAACCAATACCGATCACACCAACAGCGAACAGCAAGTGTGCAGATTTACCGGCAAGAGGCCGCAATGCCTGTGCTGCCTGATCCACTGTATCAATTTGATGAATACCTCCATTGAATAACACAGTTCCGGTAGTGAGAATAATAAAAAACATGACCAGGTTGGAGAACAACATTCCCAGGTCAACATCCTGCTTCATGTCTTTTATAATTTTTTTGTCCACCATCAGGAAATTTTTCTTTTGCTTTACCTCCTCCACTTCCATGGTAGCCTGCCAGAAAAATAGATAGGGAGAAATAGTAGTGCCTAAAATAGCAACAATAATCCCGATAAAATCCCGGTTGAATTTTATTTCAGGAAAGAATGTGCTTTTGAAAATGGCTCCAATATCCTGTTTATACAGAAATGGAACGATGAGGTATACAAGTAAAATGAGACAGAGATATTTAAATGCAAATGCAATCTTCCGGTATGGTAAATAGATTATCAATAACAATAAAATCAATGTAAATACAACGCTGAAATAGGTGGCATCAATGGAAGAGAATAACAAATTACCAACAGCACCCATTCCCGCAATATCTGCCCCGATATTCATTACAATCGCAGGAAAACTGAATAAAAGCATCAGGTATAAAACCGACCTGGGATAATATTGTTTCAAGGTTCCTGTCACCCCTTTCGAAGTAACCAAACCAATTCTTCCGCACATTTCCTGGATAGATGCCATCAATGGAAAAGTGATCAATGCGGTCCACAGGGTAGCAAGCCCAAATTGTGCTCCAGCCTGCGAATAGGTGGCAATACCGGAAGGATCATCATCGCTGGCGCCGGTAATAAGCCCGGGGCCGAGTTTTTTCCAAAACTCAATGAGCTTGCGGGAAGGCCTTTTCGTTTTACTCATAATAGTTCAGGTGAGATATCATCATTTTTTAGCTGATCATTACAAGCATAAAACTTATAACTATGCATAACCATATTAATTATTTATTTATGAATAACTAAAAATCGCTTTCTTTTATTTTGAGGATTATGACGTTTGTCAGTTAAGAAAATGATTTTAAAGAAGCAGTGGCGATTTTACCATTTTACTTTTTTACAACTACAAGTATTTATGAAGATCATTGTTTTTTTAATATCAATTTTCCCCACTTTATTTTGTCCCAAATCCGCTCATGAAAAAAATATGCTAATGTGGTATAAATATTACTCACCAGCATAAAGCCAAAAGCTATTTTTACTTGTTTGGTGAAAATATAAATCGTGATGAAATCAAGGATCAAAATTAGTACCCTGTAAGAAACAGTTTTTGCCAAACTACGTGACAATGTTTCTTTTGTATGATGTGTTTGGTGTGAAAGGGTTATCATAATCAGCAATTAAAAATTTGAAAACCTGATAGCAAAATAAATAACAGCTACACCAATCAATGTCGTGATCGTTGTCCACAACGACGGATGTTCATGCTGGCTTTCGGGTAAGAGGTCGCTGGCGCCGATGTAAAAAAAGAAACCGCATAATATGGCCAACACAATCGAGAAAGTATTTTCAGGAAGATGAAAGAAGAACGTAGATACTACTCCAAGTACCGGTGCAACCGAATCCAATAACAACCATTTGAACGCATCTTTTGTTTTGCCTTTATTCCTTAAAACAATCGACACAGTATTTAAGCCATCCGAAAAATCATGAGCGATCACAGCTACTGCTACAAAGACTCCGACAGAATGAGAGATCTGGAATGCCAATCCAATGGCAATTCCATCAAAAAAACTGTGAATGGATAAACTTCCGGCCGCAATATCACCTTTTCCTTTCATTTTTGTTTCATGAGAATGGAAATGCAATAACGCCATTCGATCCAATATCATATAAAAAAGAAAACCCAGCGCTATAATAGCTGTGATGATCTCCAAAGAATAATATTTATTTCCCAACGAAAGTGCTTCGGGCAACAGATCAAAAAAACTGACTGCAATAACTGCGCCTGCGCTGAATCCCAAAATAAGATGTAATTGGTCTTTGAATCGTAATGCAAACAAGCCACCTAATAAAGTGGAACAAAATGTGATAATAGCAAAAAAAATAATCACCTGAAGGATTCGTTTTAAATAGAATGATCACAATAACCCCTGGTCAAACAGCAGTTGCAAAGTTAAAGAGCATTCCAGATGATCAGTTATGAAAAATATCAGTGTATCGGCTGATCATTATCGTAACATTGACAGGTAGAAGTTACAAATTGAATAAAAAGCCGGAATTATTTTATATGCTGCCCGATCAAATGCAGGAGATCATCAGCATCGAATGGTTTTACGATATAGGCATTTGCTCCCATCCTCAGGCCTTCTTCCAGTTGTTTCTTTTCGCTGGAGGCTGTAAAAAATATCAATGGAGTATCCTGTATCAGTGAATGATTACGGATATATTTCAACACCGCATATCCATCCATCTCCGGCATCATGATATCACATAAGATCAGGTCGGGAGTTTCATTGCAGGCAATTTCAAC
>DASZPW010000007.1:0-3559 GCA_035550155.1 Chitinophagaceae bacterium
GAGAACTGCGCTGGCTTTTGTTGCTATCTGTATTGTCACAGGCACTATCTTTTACTCTACTTACCTGGCCAAAAAGATCGAAAAAGAAGAAAAAAAGAAAGTGACTGAATGGGTGCAGGCCAGCAATTCATTGCTGAATCCGAAGGATACATTGAACACTGATCTTGCATTCACCATTATCCAAAACAACAACGATATTCCGATCATTGAAACCAATGAGCAGGACAGCATAATTGAATATATCAATATTGATTCATCCAAAGCGGCCAAAAAAGATGTTCTCAAAAACACATTAACCAAATTAAAATCACTTAATGAACCCATAGTCTGGAAAGATCCATTTCACCCGGAAAAGTTCAATCGGTATTATTATGGTCATACCAAACTGCTGAATGAGGTTCGTTATTATCCATTTGTGCAGTTATTTATAGTTGGGTTATTTATCATTGTCACACTACTTGCTTTGCGCAGCAGTTACCGGTCTACACAAAACCAGGTTTGGGCCGGAATGGCAAAAGAAACAGCCCACCAGTTGGGAACTCCAGTTTCTTCTTTGGAAGGATGGCTCGAAATGCTGAAAGAAACACCCGGCAACGAAAAAATGGTGCAGGAGTTGGGAAAAGATATTAGTCGCCTGCGGCTGGTTTCTGACAGATTCGGAAAAATAGGCAGCACTCCGCAACTGGAAGCAACAGACCTGGTGCAACAGATCAATAACATGGTGGATTATATCCGGAAAAGAGCTACTGGAAAAGTGAATTTTATCATTGATACACATGGTGAGCAAAAAATCGCTGCCCAGATATCTGCACCATTATTTGACTGGGTTATCGAAAATCTTTTGAAAAATGCGCTGGATGCGATGGAGGGAAAAGGAACTATCAATATCGATATACAAAATGGCGCCGATGCAGTGACGTTGGATGTAGCAGACAGCGGCAAAGGAATTGCACGCCAAAATATTTCAAAAGTTTTTAAACCCGGCTTCACTACTAAGAAAAGAGGTTGGGGATTGGGGCTCACTTTATCCAAAAGGATCATTGAACAATACCACAAGGGAGAAATTTTTGTAAAAAGCTCAGAGCCGGGAAAAGGAACCACATTCAGAATTGTGTTGAAGAAATAAAAGCGCTTAAATTTGCACTCCTCAAATGCCCGGGTGGCGAAACTGGTAGACGCACTACTTTGAGGTGGTAGCGCTGGAAACGGCGTGCTGGTTCGAATCCAGTCTCGGGCACAAAGCGTTCTGATAAATCGGAACGCTTTTTTTATTTATACGCCGAAGCAATTGCGAAGGAGTATTTGTAGTTTTGAATCAAACAAAAAAACAATGCCTTCAACAATAAAATGCCCCAAATGTGGAAACGAATTTGAGCCGGATGGATTGATCCGTGAAGAAATTCAGCGGGAAGTCAATCAGAAAGCGGATGAATGGAAACGGAAAAAAGAAAAAGAACTGGAAGAGAGCCTTCGGAAAAATATAAGTTCTGATTTTGAGAACAAACTACGGCTGCTGGAACAATCCAATAAAGACAATGAAGAAAAATTAAAAGCAGCACGTCAGAAAGAACTAGAGTTTTTGCAAAAAGAACAAACATTAAAAAACAAAGAAGCAGAGTTGGAATTAACGGTTCAGAAAAGATTGCAATCTGAGCGGGAAAAATTATCTGCTGACATACGAAAAATTGAAGAGCAAAAAATAGCCGCCCGTGAAAATGACTACCAGTTAAAATTAAAAGAACTGGAAAAGCAACTGGAAGATCAGAAAAAACTGGCAGATGAAATGAAACGCAAAGCCGAGCAGGGATCCATGCAATTGCAGGGAGAGGTTCAGGAACTGGCATTGGAAGAAATGCTCAGGATCGCATTCCCCTTTGATATGATCAGTGAAGTTGGCAAAGGAGTTCGTGGCGCTGATTGCATTCAAACCGTTCGGAATAATTTCGGACAAGAATGCGGAAAGATCATTTATGAAAGCAAACGAACAAAAGATTTCGCAGCAGACTGGATTGAAAAACTCAAAGCCGACATGCGCAATCAAAAAGCAGATGTTGCTGTGATTGTGACGCAGGTTATGCCCAAAGACATGAATTCTTTTGGAGTAAAAGATGGTGTGTGGATCTGCACCTTTTCAGAAGTGAAAGCACTTGCACATGTATTGCGGGATGGGATCATCAAAGTGTTCCAGGCAGCAAAGACGCATGAAAACAAAGGTGACAAAATGCATTTGTTGTATGATTACCTGACCAGCGCCGAATTTGCAGAACAATGGAAAGCGATCCGGGAAGGATTTATGAGCATGAAACTTTCTATTCAAAAGGAAAGAGATGCCATGGAAAAATTATGGAAAGCAAGAGAGAAGCAATTGGAAAAAGTATTGTTGAATGCTGCTCATGTCAAAGGTTCCATTGAAGGCATCGCTGGAATGGATTCCGTTGATCTGAATTTGCTTGAGAACAGTGATGAACCGGAAGCTGAATAATCAGGAGTAAACCCAGGTCAGCAGTAGATGGTCAAATTTCCTGTAATGAATGTTTAATTCCTGGTTGGTCTTTGCAAAAAAACAATTGATCGTTTCATTGCCTTCGTGAAGTTTTTTTAGCCGGATATGTTCTATGAATTCAACTTCTCCATCTCCAAACCATTTGTAAACAGCTTCCTTAGCAGACCAAAGTAGTGTCAACATCTTATAATCGGGATCAGGCAACTGAATGTTAAATATACTTCTCTCTTCGTCCGATAGATATTTATGCTGGATCTTTGAAATTTTTTCTACCGGTATTTCAATATCAATCCCCACCCTTTTGTCTTTACTTACAATTGCGGCTGCATAATCACCACAATGAGAAATCGAAAAATGATATTGCTCGTTTGGTAAAAAAGGCTTTTTAGTGTCGGCGATCTTGATCAATTCATAAGGGAAATCAGGGAACAAAAATTGTAATAAAAATCTTCCGGCCAGGTGCTGTAGCCGCTTGTGCGGATGCGTCACATCCCGGTGTTGCGGCACGTTTCCTTTAAAAAATTCTTCCGTCTCTTCGATCTTCCAGATGCCGAGCCTGGTGGTATCGCTGACAGGGTGTTGAAAAAAAATGGGCACAAAACCAATTTATAATTTAAAATTGCAAAATTAAAATTAATCACTACCATCCAATGATTTTATCTGATAAAAGAATTTTAGAAGAAATAGCAAAAGGCACAATTAAGATTGAACCCTATAGAAGAGAATGCCTCGGCAGTAACTCCTATGATGTGCATTTGGGCAAATGGTTGGCAAAATACAAAGATGAAGTGCTGGATGCCAAAAAACATAATACGATAGAGCACTTTGAAATACCGGATGAAGGTTTTGTGTTGCAGCCGCATGTATTTTATCTCGGCGTCACAGAAGAGTATACAGAAACACATGCGCATGTCCCGTTTCTCGAAGGAAAATCTTCAACCGGTCGTTTGGGAATAGACATTCATGCCACAGCCGGAAAAGGAGACGTAGGTTTTTGCGGACACTGGACTTTAGAAATTTCAGTAAAACAGCCAGTCAAAATATATAAAGGAATGC
>DASZPW010000008.1:0-24788 GCA_035550155.1 Chitinophagaceae bacterium
GATCCATTACTGGATGGATTTACTTCAAGATTATTTACTAAAACATTCACGGCGGATAAAGCTGTTGGGAATTTATCCAATGAGTGGGCAGAACGTTTGGGATTGAATACAAATGTAATTGTTGGAGTGGGTGCATTCGATGCACATATGGGAGCGGTTGGCGGACAAATTGAACCTTACTACTTGAGCAAAGTAATGGGCACATCCACCTGCGATATGCTGGTAGCGCCATTGGATGAAGTGAAAGGAATTTTGGTAAATGGAATTTGCGGACAAGTTCCCGGTTCTGTTATTCCGGGAATGATGGGAATGGAAGCGGGTCAAAGCGCTTTCGGTGATGTGTATGCGTGGTTCCGGAATTTGTTGAGCTGGCCGATAAATAATTTTTTACATGATGAAAAGATGCAACTGGATATAAAAGATAAAATAATTGCAGGATTATCTGCTGAAGCTGAAAAACTTTCACTACATTCAAACGATGAAATAGCAATGGATTGGCTGAATGGTCGACGAACACCTGATGCCGATCAATTGCTAAAATCTGCGATTGCAAATCTGGATCTCGGCAGCGATGCCCCCATGATTTTTAAAGCCCTGGTGGAATCAACATGTTTCGGAGCAAAAGCAATTGTTGATCGTTTCATTGACCAGGGAATTCCTGTCAAAGGTTTAATTGGTATGGGAGGCGTAGCCAAAAAATCTCCATACATCATGCAGGTGATGGCGGATGTGATGAATATGCCGATACGCATTCATCGCTCCGAACAAACCTGTGCGATGGGAGCTGCCATGTTTGCTGCGACAGCGGCAGGCATTTACAACAAAGTGGAAGATGCAATGCAGGCAATGGGGCGTGGTTTTGATAAAGAATATAAACCAAATGTGTCGAGAACTGAATATTACAATCAGCGCTATGAAAAATACAAACAATTGGGAGCATTTATAGAACAACAAACTAATGGCTAAGTACGATCATATAAAAGAAGAAGCATACGCAGCGAATATGCAATTGCCAAAATACGGATTGGTGATCTTTACATTTGGAAACGTTAGCGCTGCTGACAGAAGCCTTGGTGTATTTGCCATCAAACCGAGCGGCGTTCCTTACGAAAAACTTTCTCCTGAAAAAATGGTAATTGTAGATTTTGAGGGAAATGTTGTTAAAGGAAAATTGCGTCCTTCGTCAGATACAAAAACTCATGCAGTGCTTTATAAAGAATGGGAAGAGATAGGTGGAATTTCCCATACGCATTCTCTCTATGCTACAGCCTGGGCACAGGCAAAAAGAGATATTCCGATTTATGGGACCACTCATGCTGATCATACCACTTCAGATATTCCCTGCGCCGCACCGATGAGTGATGAAATGATCAAAGGTGATTATGAATACCAGACAGGATTTCAGATCATCAATTGTTTCAAAGAAAAAAAAATGGATTACCGGGAAACGGAAATGATCCTGGTAGGTAATCATGCACCATTTACCTGGGGAAAGTCTGCAGAGAAGGCAGTATATAATAGTGTCGTGCTGGAAAACATTGGGCATATGGCCTGGTTGACGGAGCAGATCAATTCCAATGCAAGCCGATTAAAAGAATCATTGATCAAAAAACATTTTGAACGCAAGCACGGACCCGATTCTTATTATGGACAATAAACATCACAATAATGAAGAGAACAATTCAATTTGTATTAGCAACGATTGTTATTGCATCGATTGGTTGCAACAATAAAAGTAAATCCGAAAAAAATGAGACTGCTGCTATGAAACCCGGCATTACTGAACAATCCTTCGGCATGTATGAAAACAAACCGGTGACGGAATACACGATTACAAATGCCTCGGGAATGCAGGTTAGCATTATTAATTATGGTGGAACAGTCACCAAACTCATTACTCCCGATAAGGATGGAAAAATGGGTGATGTTGTTCTGGGTTTTGATTCTTTGTCTGGCTATCTTCAAAAAGGTGATCCGTACTTCGGAGCATTGATCGGGAGATATGGCAATCGTATCGCAAACGGAAAGTTCATGCTTGATGGAAAACAATATACGTTGGCGCAAAACGATCACGGTAATAGTTTGCATGGAGGCAATAAAGGTTTTGATAAAGTATATTGGGATATTGAAAAAATGCCCGGCGATAGCAGTTTAAAACTTAACTATCTCAGTAAAGATGGTGAAGAAGGTTATCCCGGTAATTTGAATGTGCAGGTGATCTACACATTGGGTTCTGATAATTCTTTGAAGATAGATTATTCAGCCACTACAGATAAACCAACGCCGGTGAATCTCACCAATCACTGTTATTTTAATTTAACTGCAGGAAAAGATTCCACGATCCTCGATCATGAGTTGAGTTTGAATGCCGATCGTTACACGCCAGTGAATGATCTGTTGATCCCCACAGGTAAAATTGATCCGGTAAAAGGAACAGTAATGGATTTTACAACTGCAAAAAAGATCGGCCGAGATATTGATTCAGTGAAAGGTGGTTACGATCATAACTGGATATTGAATAAAAGAGGAAATGGTTTAGAAGAAGCTGCAACAGTTTATGATGCCGGCAGTGGACGATTTATGGAGGTGTTCACCACAGAGCCGGGATTACAATTTTATTCCGGTAATTTTTTAGATGGCAGTTTGACCAATACAAAAAATGGTTTGCGATATGTGAAGCATGGAGCATTATGCCTCGAAGCACAGCATTATCCCGACAGTCCGAATGAGTCTTCATTTCCAAGCACTATTTTGAAACCTGGAGAAACCTATCATCAAACAACAGTATATAAATTTTCTGTAAAATAATGATCAAGGATTTAAAAGAACTTGAAGTTTGGTTTGTGACCGGCAGTCAGCATTTGTATGGTGAAAAGACATTGAAGCAGGTAGCACAATATTCCCGTGAGATCGCTGTTTTTCTCAATAGTGCAAATCAAATCTCAGTTCGTGTTGTTTTCAAACCTATAGTAAAAACGCCGGAAGAGATTTTTGCTATTTGCAAGGAAGCTAACGTTGCAACAAAATGTATTGGAATTATTACATGGATGCACACTTTTTCTCCGGCTAAAATGTGGATCGGTGGATTGAAGATCTTACAAAAGCCATTGTTGCATTTGCATACACAATTCAATCGTGAAATTCCATGGAGTGAGATCGACATGGATTTTATGAACCTGAATCAATCGGCGCATGGTGATCGTGAATTTGGATTTATCATGAGTCGCATGCGAATGCAAAGAAAAGTAGTAGCAGGTTATTGGCAGGATCAAAATGTTTTGAAAAAAATTGATACATGGGCTCGTGCCGCCGCTGGATGGAATGACTGGCAGGGAGCAAAATTTGTTCGCTTTGGCGACAACATGCGCCAGGTGGCCGTTACCGAAGGTGATAAAGTAGAAGCAGAAATAAAATTTGGATATTCTGTAAATACTCATGGAGTAGGAGACCTTGTAAAATTGATCAATATTGTAAGCGATGGAGAAATTACAAAACTCTGTGCTGTTTATGAAGAACAATATAGAATAGTAAAGGATTTAAAAAAAGGTGGAAGCAAACATAATTCGTTGAGAGAAGCAGCAAGAATCGAGATCGGGCTTCGACATTTTTTGAAACAAGGAAATTTCAAAGGATTCACGGATACGTTTGAAGATTTGCATGGATTAGTTCAATTGCCCGGCATCGGTGTGCAACGGTTAATGGCAGACGGTTATGGTTTTGCTGCTGAAGGTGATTGGAAAACCGCGGCTATGGTAAGAGCTATGAAAGTAATGGCAACGGGATTGAAAGGCGGCAATTCTTTCATGGAAGATTACACCTATCATTTTGAACCCGTCAATGAAATGGTTTTAGGTGCCCATATGCTGGAAATATGTGAAAGCATTGCAGATAAAAAACCTTCCTGTGAAATTCATCCTTTGGGTATTGGCGGAAAAGCTGATCCGGTTCGATTAGTATTTAATTCAGCAGCAGGTCCGGCGATTAATGCTTCGATGATCGATCTCGGTAATCGTTTCAGATTACTCGTCAATGAAGTTAATGCTGTGAAGCCACCTTATGATCTTCCAAGACTTCCCGTTGCAAGAGTTTTGTGGAAACCTTTGCCAAACATGCAAACGGCTTGTGCAGCATGGATATTGGCAGGAGGAGCACATCATACTTGTTACAGCCAAAATCTTACAAGTGAACATTTGGAAGATTTTGCAGAAATGGCGGGCATAGAATATATGAAGATCGATAAGAGTACGGATCTGTATCATTTCAAAAATGAATTAAAGTGGAATGACGCATTGTATCAGTCAGGCCGTTCATAAAATTCAGGATCAATTAAAGTTTATTTCATGTTGTTATTGGGAATTGATATTGGCACTTCATCTATCAAAGTTTCAGTTGTAGATGCTTCCACACAAAAAACGATTGCATCAGCACAGTATCCTGAGAAAGAAAGAGAGATCATTGCGGTAAAACCCGGTTGGGCTGAGCAATCTCCATTGCAATGGTGGGAAGATGTGAAGCATGCTATTTTAAAAGTAAATGCCACAAAAAAATATGATCCCCGTGATATCAAAGCTATCGGTATTGCTTACCAGATGCACGGATTAGTTCTAACAGATAAAAACAAAAACGGCTTACGCAACAGCATCATCTGGTGCGATAGCCGTGCGGTTCCTTTCGGAGAAAAAGCGTTTGAAAAGATCGGGAAGAAAAGATGTTTATCTCATTTGCTGAATTCTCCGGGAAATTTTACTGCCGCTAAGTTGGCATGGGTGAAAATAAATGAATCATCGGTTTATAAGAAGATCGATAAAATAATGTTGCCCGGAGATTTTATTGCATTGAAACTTACCGGCGACGTTACCACCAGTATTTCCGCCTTGTCCGAAGGGATCTTCTGGGATTTTAAAAAAGATCGCTTGTCAAAAGATGTGTTTGATTATTTCGGTTTTGAAACGTCTTTCATTCCAGAAATAAAAAATGTTTTTGATACACACGGAGAATTATTGCCTTCTGTTGCTGAAGAATTACAATTTACCGCCGGCATTCCTGTCAGCTATAAAGCAGGAGATCAGCCAAACAATGCATTATCATTAAATGTGTTTGAGCCTGGTGAATTTGCCGCAACTGCCGGTACATCCGGAGTTATTTACGGAGTGACAGATGAATTGCAGTACGACAAGCAATCCCGAATCAACAGTTTTGCGCATGTCAATTATAGTCTTGAACAAAAAAGGATCGGAGTATTGTTGTGCATTAATGGCGCCGGCATTTTGAATCGCTGGATGAAAAATCATATTGGGAACCTTACCTATGAAGAAATGAACAGACTTTCATCCGGAGTTCAACCCGGATCCGAAGGCTTGCTGGTGTTGCCATTTGGAAATGGAGCAGAACGGATGTTGAACAATAAAATGACGGGTGTTCAAATCAATAATCTCGATCTAAACCTGCACACAAAAGCTCATTTGCTAAGAGCAGCACAGGAAGGAATTGCATTTGCTTTCCGATATGGATTTGATATCATGAAAGAAAATAACATGAGCGGGGGAATCATTCGTGCTGGCAGATCCAATTTATTTTTGAGTGATGTATTTACCCGATCATTTGTTGATGCGGTTGGCATCCCGGTTGAATTATATCAATGTGACGGAAGTGTTGGTGCAGCTATCGGTGCTGGATTAGGTGCAGGATTTTATAAAAACCGGAAAGAGGCGTTTCAGAATTTAAAGGCCGATAAAAAAATTGAGCCTACGAATAAATCGCAGTATGAAGAACTTTATGAGCGATGGAAAAAGCAGCTCGAATTGCAACTTTCGGCAGTTGATGAAGTCACAAATTAATTAGCTTAAATGCTGTATTTATACGACGTTTTTTGAGCCGTTTTACATATCATCTACAATTCCAACAGTCGGCTGGGAATCTTTGATTGTGATCGATTTATGCCGCATTTTCCCGCAGGAAAAATTATGACAACGTTACCGGTAACGTTTGCGTAAAAAAAGAGTTCTAAAGCCTGTTTCATTCGTGAATATCTGCGTAGCATTGTTAAGCAAAATCGATCCATTGAACGATTGTGCTTTAATTGTTTATCATGGTTTCAAAACGATTTGCTTGTTGCGCTGTTTTTACCAGCTATGTTCTTAAAACAGACCCATGCTGCTATCATTGGTTTTTGCCAGCATTTACATCTGATAAATCTTTTTTTTTAAGGTTAATAAGCAATGAGAAAACGACAAGAATAGCAAGCAGTCGTTTAGTAACAGCTACGCCCCGTTACCTTTCGGGGTGTAGCTTCTTTTTTTAGAAAGTATAACAATAAAAATAATTTTGATGAGAGCTGCTTTTCGAACGATCACTTTCCCTTTTTTTATTCTTGTTGTGTTGCAAACAATGTCTTGTGCCCAGCCCGCAATCATCGTACATTCTCCTTCTTTCAAAAAAGATACATTCAACATTGTCTCTTTTGGTGCCGTTGCTGACGGAATTACAATAAACACTAAAAGTATTACCGATGCCATCAATACCTGTAATCAGAAAGGCGGTGGCGTAGTGCTGATCCCCGAAGGTATGTGGATGACGGGGCCGATCATTTTAAAAAGTAATGTCAATCTTCACCTGGCAAAAAATGCAGTGTTGCAATTCACAAAAGACCTCGATCAATATTCATTGGTAAAAGGTAACTGGGAAGGATTACCTCAAATGAGAAACCAGTCTCCGATCTCTGCACATAATGCCGTGAACATTGCGATCACCGGGCAAGGAATCATTGATGGAAATGGCGATGCCTGGCGTATGGTGAGAAAAGATAAATTGAATGAAACACAATGGAAAAAATTGCTCGCTTCAGGAGGAGTGTTAAGTGAGGACAAAAAAACATGGTATCCTTCAGAGAAATCGTTCAAAGGATCACAACTAAAAAATCCCGGAGTTATCAGTGCTGATAAGACAGCGGCCTTCTACGATTCCATAAAAGATTTTCTCCGTCCTAACTTATTAGTGCTGGAACGTTGTAAAAATGTTTTACTTGAAGGAGTCACTTTTCAAAATTCACCTGCCTGGTGTTTACATCCTTTGATGTGCGAAGACCTGACTGTAAGAAATATCTATGCAAAAAATCCATGGTACGCACAGAACGGCGACGGCATTGACGTGGAGAGTTGTAAAAACGTTTTGATCGAAGGCAGCACATTTGATGTAGGCGATGATGGCATTTGTGTAAAATCCGGACGGGATGAAGCCGGCAGAAAAAGAGGAATGCCGACAGAAAATATGATCGTTCGCAATTGTATCGTTTATCATGCACACGGTGGATTTGTGATCGGCAGTGAAATGAGTGGCGGCGCCAGGAATATTTATGTATCCGATTGCACATTTATGGGCACCGATGTAGGACTGCGTTTTAAAACTACCCGCGGACGTGGCGGCGTTGTAGAAAAGATATTTGTTTCCAATATCACAATGAAAGATATTGTTGGGCAGGCCATACTTTTTGACATGTATTATATGGCTCAGGATCCCGTGCCATTATCCGGCGAAAAAAGAGAACCACTGGTTGTAGAAAAGTTGCCGGTGACGGAAGCTACTCCGCAATTCAGGGATTTTCATATCAGCAATATTGTATGCAATGGTGCGCAGACAGCCATTTTTGTTCGGGGACTTCCGGAAATGAATATTAAAGATGTCTACCTGGAAAATTTAGTGTTGCAGGCAAAAAATGGATTGGATTGCACTGAAGCAACAGGTTTGCAATTGAAAGATGTGAAACTAATAACAGGCAACACTAACCCGATAATGAATATTCATAGCAGTAAAGATGTTGTGTTAGATCGGATCAGCTATAAAGAAGGAGCCGAATTATTATTGAACATTAGCGGGGAAAAAAGTTCTGATATTAAATTGATACATACAGATGAAACAAAAGCAAAGAATAGAGTGGCATTTTCCTATGGCGCCAACGAAACTTCTTTGAGGGAAAAATAAATTGAAAAATTTTTTGTCGATACTGGCAATGATCATTTTCCTGCGTGCAGAGGGACAGGAATTTTCCTATGCTGAAAAGATGGCGGAGAGGGCAATGTCTTTATGGAAAGACTCTTTTATAGTTGATCCATCTAAACCAGAGAAATGGACCTATGATGAAGGCGTGGTTTTAAAAGGAATGCAGGGCATATGGTATAATACAGGCGATGGAAAATATTTTCATTATATCAAACAGTGCATGGATCTCTTTGTTGACAACGATGGTAATATACGCACTTACAAATCCGAAGATTTTAATCTCGATAATATCAACAACGGAAGGATCCTCCTGCTTTTGTATAAAGTAACCGGAGAAAAAAAATACTGGAATGCAGCTACAAAACTTCGGGAGCAACTAAATGAGCAACCACGAAATGCAGATGGAGGTTTTTGGCATAAGAAAATTTATCCTGATCAAATGTGGCTGGATGGTTTGTATATGGCTGAACCATTTTATGCGGAATATGCATTACTCTCACACGATGATGCAGCGTTCAATGATATTGCAAAACAATTCATATTAATGGAACAGCACAGCCGTGATCCCAAAACCGGTTTATTGTATCATGCATGGGATGCATCCAAAAAAGAAAAATGGGCTAACAAGACAACCGGTCTTTCCTCCAATTTTTGGGGAAGAGCCATGGGGTGGTATGGAATGGCATTAGTAGATGTGTTGGATCATTTTCCGGCCGATAATCCACAACGAAAAACGTTGATCCGGATATTAAATCGTTTTGCAAATGCCATTGTAAAAGTTCAGGATGCAAAAACAGGATTATGGTGGGATATATTGAATAGACCTAATTATAAAAACAATTATCCTGAAGCCTCAGCCAGTAGCATGTTTGTGTACACATTAGCCAAAGGAGTGCGAAAAGGGTATTTGCCAAATACTTTTCTTGGAAATGCAAAGAAAGGTTTTGATGGTATTACAAAAACATTCATTACCACAACTTCCGATGGTCATTTGAATTTTGAAGGAACTGTAAGCGTATCGGGTCTCGGCGGCAAACCATACCGCGACGGAAGTTTTGAATATTATATGAGTGAAAAAGTGGTGCAGAATGATCCGAAAGGGCTTGGAGCATTTTTACAAGCGGCCAATGAAATGGAAATTTCAAAATCTGCGAATAAGGGAAGAGGAAGAACCGTTTTGCTGGACAATTATTTTAATCATGAATTAAAAAATGATATTACCGGCAAAGAGATCAGCTGGCATTATGTATGGGATGAAATGGATAACGGCGGGTATTCTTTGTTTGGGCATGTGTTCAATAAGTACGGTGTGCAAACTAAAACATTGGCTTCGGCGCCTGCCACTGATAATTTAAAAGGGGCATCTATTTATCTCATTGTTGATCCGGACACTGATTTGGAAACGAAACTCCCCAATTATGTTCAGCAAAAAGATGTTGATGCCATTGCAAACTGGGTAAAGGCAGGCGGTGTTTTATTATTATTGAGCAATGATCTTGGGAATGCAGAGTTTACAAATTTTAATAAACTGGCTGAGCGATTCGGGATCCATTTTGATGAGAACAGTAAAAATCATGTTGAGGGAAATCATTTTGAGCAAGGCACAATAATGATCCCTGCCGGCAACCCTATTTTCAGAAATACTACAAAGGTTTATATAAAAGAATTGAGTACGATCACTGCAACATCTCCTGCGATGATCGCATTGAAAAATATCAATGACAATGTAATCGCTGTCGCAAAATATGGTAAAGGAACAGTGTTTGCAGTGGGAGATCCCTGGTTTTATAATGAATATCTGGATGGAAGGAAATTGCCTAAGGAGTTTGAAAATTACCAGGCAGCTGAGGATTTAGTAAAATGGTGTATTGAGCAAATACAAAAAGAATGATCTGGCAGAAATTATATAAAACAATTTTTTCTCTTGCAATAATTTTTCTGATATCAGATAAATTTTTTGCACAGGATCCAATTGCGGATAATATGCTTCTGTACCAGCGTAATGTTGGTGGCTGGCCTAAACATATTGGTGAACAAAGAATTGATTACAGCAAACAATTAACTCCTGCGGAAAAAGCGGATCTTCTGGATAATAAAGGGCTCAACGACGCTACCATTGATAATAATGCTACCACAAGAGAAATTCGTTACCTCGTAAAAGCATTTAAAAAAACGAAGAATAAAAATTATCTCGATGCTGCGGAAAAAGGAATTCTCTATCTGCTGCTAATGCAGGAAAGCAATGGCGGCTGGCCGCAATTTTACCCGGATTCAAGTTTATACAGGAGTGAGATCACTTTTAATGACAACGCCATGATCAATGCAATGAATGTGCTGTGGGATGTCGTGCATCGAATCAATGATTTTGATGTTGTGGATCCATCTTTGATTGAACCTTCAAAAAAAGCGATTGATGCAGGTGTGCAATGTATTTTGAAAACGCAGATCAAAGTAAATGGAAAATTGACAGCCTGGTGTGCTCAATATGATAAAACAACATTGCAGCCGGCAAAAGCCAGAAGTTATGAGTTGGTGTCAATCAGTGGTGCAGAAAGTGCCGGCATTGTAGAGTTCCTGATGAAAATTGAAAACCCATCGCCTGAAATTAAAAATTCAATTCAGTCGGCAGTAGAATGGTTTCAGTATTCAAGGATAGATGGCTATCGATATGCAGATATAAAAGACGCATCGCAACCGAATGGAAGAGACCGGGTTTTGATGCCAGATAAAAATTCTACTGTTTGGGCAAGATTTTATGACATCGAAACCAATAAACCTTTTTTCTCAGGGCGGGATGGTATTAAAAAATGGTCTTTGACAGAAATCGAAAATGAAAGAAGAACAGGCTATGGTTGGTATGGCACCTGGCCCAAAGATCTATTGGAAAAAGAATATCCCGAATGGAAGAAGAGAAATTTATGAACCAGGAAAGGCAACATAGAACAAGATTTATACACTTCACTTTAGTGATGAGCTTGTTTATTTTACAGGCAAATATTTTTGCCCAAAGCAAAAAAATAATTGTTGATATCAATGGCAAAGGCGATTTCACTTCCATCCAGGCAGCGATCAACAGTTTACCTGAGGATGCCAAAACGGCAAGAATTATTTTAATTAAAAAGGGAGTATACTCAGAGAAAATATTTATTGAAAAAAATAATATTGTTCTCGAAGGCGAAGACCGTGATGCAACAATCATCAAACAAGACATTGCAAGAGATGAATGGCGTTGCGATCATCCGGATGATTGGGGCGTAGCCACGATGAATATAAATGGCAATGATATCACACTCGAGAACCTCACGATTGAAAATGATTATGGATTTGATGTAAAGGAAAACAGGGTGGTAGATTGTCCGGCAGATTCAGTGACACATAAACGTACCATTACCAACACAGGTCACCAGATGGCGTTGCGAACTATGAAAGCTACAAGATTGAAAGCTGTCCATTGTCATTTCAAAGCATATGCAGGAGATACGGTAAGCCCGTGGAATGTTGATGATGGAATGTTTTATTTCAAAGATTGCGTAATGGAAGGCGGCGTTGATTTTTATTGCCCGAGAGGATGGGCATGGGCGGAAGATTGTAAATTTTATGCAAACACCGGCCCGGCCAGTATCTGGCATGATGGTTCTAAAGATCCGGATTCAAAAACTATTTTGATGAATTGCAGTTTTGATGGTTACAGCGGATTCAAACTGGGACGTTATCATCGGGATGCGCAATTCTTTCTGATCAATTGCCATTTTTCAAAAAACATGGCAGACTCTGATATTTACCTGGTGCCTACAACAAATGTTATTCAATGGGGCAGAAGGGTCTATTATTATAATTGTCATAGGGAAGGCGGCGATTATTCCTGGTTTGCCAATCATTTGCCCTCAGCAGTGAATGAAAAAGATATTACGGTAAACTGGTTATTTAAAAATAAATGGCATCCGGAGATCGACCTGCCAACGCTAAAAATAAAAACAGAGACGAACGAATGATCTTATCCAGGGAAACATTAAAGAATATACAACCGCAAACCGGATTAGTAATACCGGATGAAAAAATATTTTCATTGCCGGAAAAAGTTTTGCAGTTCGGAACAGGAGTGTTATTGCGTGGTCTGCCAGATTATTTTATTGATAAAGCGAACCGCCAGGGAATTTTTAATGGAAGAATCGTAGTGGTAAAGTCAACGACGAAAGGGAAAACAGATGCTTTCGATCAGCAGGATGGACTTTATACATTATGTGTTAGAGGCGTTGAAAACGAGGTGAAACAACAGGAAACGATAATTAATTCTTCTATCAGCCGTGTCATTTCAGCGATTGAAAATTGGGATGATGTGTTAGCTTGTGCTCATGATCCGCAATTGCAGATCGTTATTTCCAATACTACCGAGGTTGGCATCACATTGATCGAAGATGATATTCGGCTGAACCCGCCGCATTCTTTCCCCGGAAAATTATTGGCTTTTTTGCATGAGCGGTACCAGGCATTTAATGGCAGCAATGATAAAGGAATGGTGATCATTCCAACGGAATTAATTCCGGACAATGCGAACCGGCTTCGTTCCATCATGCTGGAGCTTGCCAAAATGAATAAGCTGGATGAAGCATTCATACAATGGCTCGAAGCAGCAAATCATTTCTGTAATTCATTGGTAGATCGCATTGTTCCCGGAAAATTACCGGAAAAAGATAAACAGATAATTGAAAAGCAGCTGGGCTATAAAGATGAACTGATGATCATGGCAGAATCATTCCGTTTGTGGGCCATCGAATCAGGAAATAAAAAAGTGAGCGAAATATTATCTTTTAGTAAATCGGATGAAGGCGTGACGATCGCCCCTGATATTGAAAAATTCGGGATATTGAAATTACGGCTGCTGAATGCCACGCATTCTTTTGCTTGCGGCCTGGCGCATTTGTCCGATTTTAATACGGTGAAAGAAACGGTAACTAATAATTTGTTTGGTTCGTTTATTCATAACCTGATGATCCACGAAATTGCAGAAACGATCGTTAGTGAAAGTATTTCTATTCAAGAGGCCTGTAACTTTGCAGGTAAAGTGATGGACCGTTTCAGAAATCCTTACATTGAACACCGCTGGTTAAGTATATCAGTTCAGTATACATCCAAAATGAAAATGCGTACTGTGCCGTTGCTCACCCGGCATTTCGGAAAAGCAAAACATGTTCCGGAACTGATGACGCTTGGATTTGCCGGTTATTTGTTATTCATGAAATGCCATGACAATAAAAAAGGCGGTTATTCCGGTGTTTTCAACGGAAAAGAATATACAGTTCAGGATGATCATGCTGCTTATTTTTCTGAAAAATGGAAATTGAAAAATAGTAATGATGTGGTAGATGCAGTTGTAGGGGATAAGAATTTTTGGGGTGTTGATCTCAGCCAACTGAGAGGGTTTTCAGAACGGGTAAAATTTTATATCCATTCACTGATGGAAAAAGGAACAATGGCAACCATCAGGGAATTGCAAAAAATAAATGTGTGACTATGCAACGGGTCTTGAAAGTTCATCCTAATGACAATGTGCTGGTAGCACTGAAAAATCTTGCCAAAGGAGAGAAAATTATTTATAATGGTGAAGAATATTTGTTGCAGGATCCTGTTCCGGCCAAACATAAATTTTTTACGCATGAAATGAATGAAGGCGATAAAGTGATCATGTATGGCGTGTTGGTAGGAAAAGCGCAGCATACAATTCCCGCCGGCGGATTAATGACCACGGAAAATGTAAAGCATGCGGCAGAGCCTTATGGTTATCGTCCATACCACTACGAATGGCATGCCCCGGATGTATCAAAATTTGTTGGAAGAACTTTCAACGGGTATCATCGAAGTGATGGCAGAGTAGGTACAGCAAATTACTGGTTGTTCATGCCGACTGTTTTTTGTGAGAATAGGAATCTTGATGTGATCCGTGAAGCGCTGCATAATGAATTGGGTTATGAAGTGACGGATAAATACAAACAGAAGACCCATCATTTGGTGGATTTATATAAAAGCGGAATCGATGTTTCGACGGCTGACTTAGAGATAAAAATTTCTCCTGTTAATACAAATCGCATTTTTAAAAATGTTGACGGGATAAAATTTTTGAATCATACTGGTGGTTGCGGCGGCACCCGGCAGGATGCAGCGACATTGAGCAAACTACTTGCAGCTTATGCGGATCATCCAAATGTTGCAGGCGTTACGGTTTTGAGTTTGGGTTGCCAAAATTTACAGGTACCTGATTTTTTAAATGATCTGAAACAACGGAATCCGGATTTTGATAAACCATTATATATATTCGAACAGCAACGGTCGCAAAGCGAAGAGCAATTGATCACTGAGGCCATTCGCAAAACATTTTTGGGATTAGTTGAGATCAACAAATTGGAAAGAAAACCGGCATCACTGGATAAGCTGGTTATCGGGGTAAAATGTGGCGGCAGTGATGGATTCAGTGGAATTTCAGCAAATCCTGCAGTAGGCTATTGTTCTGATCTGTTAGTGGCTTTGGGCGGAAAAGTTTTATTAGCTGAGTTTCCTGAATTGTGCGGCGCCGAACAACAATTGATCGATCGGACAAAGGACGAAGCTGCTGCGAAAAAATTTATCCGCCTGATGACAACTTACAACGAAGAAGCGCATAAAGTAGGTTCAGGTTTTGAAATGAATCCATCGCCTGGAAATATCAAAGATGGATTGATCACCGATGCAATAAAGAGCAATGGTGCGGCAAAAAAAGGCGGCACATCACCGGTAGTGGATGTTTTGGATTATACAGAACCGGCAACAAAACCCGGATTGAGTCTTGTATGTACTCCGGGAAATGATGTAGAAGCAACAACAGGTAAAGCAGCATCGGGAGCAACATTGATTTTATTTACAACAGGATTAGGTACGCCAACCGGTAATCCCGTTTGTCCTGTGATAAAAATTTCGAGCAACACTGCATTGATGAAACGAATGGGTGATATCATTGACATCAACACAGGCCCGGTCATTGATGGAGAGAAAACTATTGAACAAATGGGAGAAGAGTTATTGGACTATTGTATCAAAGCGGCGAGTGGTGAAGTGATACCTAAAGCGGTTCAGTTAAACCAGGATGATTTTATTCCATGGAAACGTGGAGTAAGTTTATAATTCTTAAAGACAGTATATGAAAAAATTTTTGGATGCAAATTTTTTATTACGAACAAAGACAGCTCAACTACTCTATCATGAATATGCAAAAGAGATGCCCATCATTGACTACCATTGTCACCTGCCTCCGCAACAAATAGCTGATGATCATCAATTCAAAAATCTTACACAAATATGGTTGTATGGTGATCATTATAAATGGCGTGCCATGCGTACCAATGGCGTCAGCGAAGAATATTGCACCGGCGGTAAAAGTGATTGGGAAAAATTTAAAAAATGGGCAGAAACGGTTCCATATACGCTGAGAAATCCATTGTATCACTGGACACACCTCGAATTGCAACGTTATTTTGGAATAAAGAATGTTCTGAATGCCGACACGGCAAAAAAGATCTATGATGATTGTAATGCGAAATTGAAGACAAAGGAATATGCTGTTCGAAACCTGCTGCGCAAGATGAATGTGAAGTTGGTTTGCACCACCGATGATCCGGTGGATTCATTGGAACATCATAGTAAAATCAAGAAGGATGGATTTGAAATTCCCATTCTTCCCGCTTTTCGCCCGGACAATGCCATGAACGTAAGTGATCCGGCACGATTTGCAGCTTATGTGAAACAATTGGAAAAAGTTTCCGATGTGGCTATATCTTCTTTTGATGATTTTTTATACGCTTTGCAAAATCGGCACGATTTCTTTGCATCGATGGGTTGCAGCGTTTCTGATCATGGACTGGAAGAAATGTATGCCGAAGATTTTACCGGCTCAGAGATCGACAGCATATTTAATAAAGTATATGGCGGAAAAAAACTGAATGAGGCAGAACAACGGAAATTCAAATCGGCGATGCTGGTGCATTTTGCAGAATGGGATTGGGAAAAAGGTTGGGTGCAGCAATATCATATTGGCGCATTGCGAAATAATAATTCCCGGATGATGCAAACCTTAGGACCCGATACAGGTTGGGATTCTATTGGTGATTTTTCACAGGGAAGAGCATTGGCTAAATTCCTCGACAAACTTGATAGCAATAATAAACTGGCAAAAACAATTTTATATAATCTCAATCCTGCTGACAATGAACTGATGGCAACCATGATCGGGAATTTTAATGATGGGTCATCGGCTGGAAAAATTCAATGGGGATCGGCGTGGTGGTTTTTGGATCAGAAAGATGGAATGACCAAACAACTCAATACACTTTCCAATATGAGTTTGCTCAGCCGTTTTGTGGGAATGCTTACTGATTCAAGAAGTTTTTTGTCATATCCAAGACATGAATATTTCCGTCGCATTTTGTGTGACTTGTTTGGTAATGAAATGGAAAATGGCGAGATACCCAATGATATCGGCTGGGTAGGAAAGATCATCCAGGATATTTGCTTTAACAACGCAAAGAATTATTTCAACTGGGAATTGGATCAAAAACCCAAAGCAAAAAAAGTAACAGCATAAACGAATAGCATGAATGTGCTTCAGCAATTTGATCTGACTGGAAAAACAGCTTTGGTTACCGGATGCAACAAAGGCATTGGTAAAGCAATGGCATTGGGACTTGCGGAAGCCGGTGCTGATATCATTGGTGTTTCTGCAACATTGGAATTATCAGGTAGCGCTGTTGAAAAGGAAGTGACAGCATTGGGGAAACAATTCAAACCGTACCAGGCTGATTTTAGTAACAGGGAATCGATCTATGCATTCATAAAAAAAGTGGTTGCTGAAAATAAGACGATTGACATTTTGGTTAACAATGCCGGCACCATCATGCGTTCTCCTGCGGCAGAGCATCCGGACGAATATTGGGATAAAGTGATGGCCATAAATCTCGATGCACAATTTATTTTGGCAAGAGAGATCGGGAAACACATGTTGCAACGTGGTAGCGGCAAAATAGTTTTCACTTGTTCTTTATTGAGTTTCCAGGGAGGCGTTTTCGTTCCAGGTTATGCAGCAAGTAAAGGAGCCATTGCAAGTTTGGTGAAAGCGTTGGCAAATGAATGGGCAGGTAAAGGAATTAATGTAAATGGAATTGCGCCGGGATATATTTCAACAGACAACACGGAAGCGTTGAGAAATGATCTGGTTCGAAGCAAGTCTATTCTCGATCGCATTCCTGCCGGACGTTGGGGTGAACCGGAAGATTTCAAAGGTGCCATCGTATTTCTTGCTTCTGACGCAGCGAAATATGTACATGGCGAAATATTGACGGTGGATGGAGGATGGATGGGGAGATAAGGTTTAATTTAAAATTTCAAATTGAAAATTTAAAATGCAGATACGTTTTGAAAATAGTCCTGAAGAAACTAAGAAGATGGACACCGAACAACTGCGGGAGCATTTTCTTGTTCAGGAATTACTGCAGAATGACACAGTTCAATTAGTGTATTCACATTACGATCGGATGATCGTAGGCGGAGCAAAGCCAGTGAGTAAAACTTTGCAATTGCCCAACCACGATGAATTAAAAGCAGAATATTTTTTGGAAAGAAGGGAAATGGGAATTATTAATGTAGGCTCAAATGGATTTGTAACTGCTGATGGAAAAAAATACGACTTGAATAAATTAGATTGTCTTTATCTCGGAAAAGGGACAAAAAAAGTGAGTTTTTCTTCTTCGAATAAAAAGGAACCGGCCATTTTTTATATTTTATCTGTTCCGGCGCATCATAAACACCCGAACAAATTGATGAAGAAAGAAAAAGCATCGCCGGTTAATTTGGGTGATACGGCCACTTCCAATAAGCGAACGATCTATAAATACATTCATTTAGATGGAATAAAAAGTTGTCAGCTGGTGATGGGACTGACAGTCCTGGAACCGGGAAGTGTTTGGAATTCTGTTCCACCACATACGCATACCCGACGCATGGAAGTATATTTTTATTTTGACGTTCCGGATTCACAACGAGTGTTTCATTTCATGGGACAACCGCAGGAGACGAGGCATTTGGTAATGAAAAATTATGAAGCTGTCATCTCGCCACCGTGGTCCATGCATTTTGGATGCGGAACTTCTAATTATGGATTCATTTGGGGAATGGCGGGGGAGAACCAGGTTTTTAGTGATATGGATCCGGCGCCAGTTCATAAATTAAAATAAAAAATAAAATCAGAATCAATATGTCAAAAAAAGTTGTCACTCTCGGGGAAATCATGTTGCGATTATCCACTCCGGATTTTAAGCGATTTGTACAAGCAGATAGTTTTGATGTTACCTATGGCGGTGGCGAAGCCAATGTCGCCGCTGCATTATGCAACTATGGATTGAATGGAACATTCGTAACGAAAGTTCCTAATAATCCGATTGGTCAATCAGCGATCAATCATTTACGTCGTTATGGTGTGGATACACAGTTTATCGTAAGAGGAGGTGAACGTTTGGGAATTTATTTTTTGGAAACCGGCGCTTCTATGCGGGCATCGCAGGTAGTATATGACAGGGCACATGCATCAATTGCCGAAGTGGAATTGAATGAATTTGATTTTGATAAAATTTTAGATGGCGCTGCATGGTTTCATACAACGGGCATTACGCCGGCATTGAGCGATAAAGCTGCAGCGCTGGCTGAAAAAGCATTGAAGGCTGCAAAGGCAAAAGGGATAACAACAAGTATTGATTTGAACTACAGAAAAAAATTGTGGAGCAAAGAAAAAGCAAGGGAAGTGATGACAAGGCTTTGTCAATACGTTGATGTGTGCATCGGTAATGAAGAAGATGCGGACACCACTTTAGGTTTTAAAGCAAAAGATACTGATGTAACAAAAGGCGAATTGAACCTGGAAGGATTTAAAGATGTGTTTCGCCAGATGAAAGAAAAATTCAATTTCAAATTTATTGCTTCATCACTTCGTGAGAGCCACAGCGCCAGCGATAATGGATGGAGTGCTTTGGTGTATGACGGGAACGATTTTTACCATACAAAAAAATATGAAGTACGGATCGTGGATCGGGTAGGAAGCGGTGACAGTTTTGCCAGCGGGTTCATTTATGGATTGGTTACGGGAATGCCAATGAAAGACGCCGCAGAATTTGGCGTAGCCGCTTCCGCATTGAAACATACGATTCCCGGCGACCTGAATCATGCTACATTGAGTGAAGTAAAAGATCTGATGAAAGGTGATGGTAGTGGAAGGGTGCAGCGGTAAGTGTAAAGTCAATAGTCAAAAGTAAAAAGTCAAAAACGGGAACCAATATGATTGTAGATACGATTCAAAATGCGAGTAGGTATTTTTCAGTACATCCTTTATTTGAAAAAGCATTTGAATACATCAGGAAAACGGATCTGGATAAAATAGAAATGGGGCGCTATGAAATTGACGGCGACAAGTTGAAAGCCATCTTCTCCAATAAAAAAGGAATGAGCGCTGCTGAGTCAACTGCAAAATTTGAATGCCATGATAAATACATTGACATCCAACTTTGCATTCACGGCAATGAACAAATAGGCTGGAAGCCCAGAGAGAAATGTATTCAATTCAAAGGAGATTATAATCCTGAAAAAGATGTTCGTTTTTTTGGCGATGAACCGGATATGTATTTTCAATTGACGGATGGGCAGTTTGCCATTTTCTTTCCTGAAGATGTGCATGCGCCAATGATCGGCGAGGGAGAAATAAAGAAATTAGTTATCAAGGTTAAAATTTAAAATATGAGCATTACGAAAGAGCAAGCAATGGATGTTATTATCAAACAAGGGATTCTTCCTTTGTATTTTAATTCAGACGAGACAGTCAGTGTTGAAGTATTGAGGGCTATTTATCGTGCCGGGATAAAAGCTGTGGAATACACGAATCGTGGTGAAGCTGCTTTGAGAAATTTCAAAAAATTAGTCGAAATAAGAAGTGCAGAAATGCCAGGCTTATTGTTAGGTGTGGGAACTATTAAAAATCTCCAGCATGCTGAAAACTATTTGAGTACAGGAGCAGATTTTATGGTGAGCCCGGGTTTTGTTCCGGAAGTAGCTGCGTATGCTGCCAGCAAAAATATTTTTTATGCGCCGGGTTGTATGACGCCGAGTGAGATCATTGCGGCAGAAAATAGTGGAATTAAATTCATCAAACTATTTCCGGGTGATATGCTGGGGCCTAAATTTCTTACATCAATCAAAGATATTTTCCCGCACTTATTATTCATGCCTACCGGTGGTGTGGATACGACAAAAGAAAATATAGAGGGATGGTTTAAAGCAGGTGTATGTGCTGTAGGAATGGGAAGTAAACTCATCAGTAAAAAACTGATGGAAGAAAAAGACTATGGCACCATTGAAAAGATGACAAAGGAAGTTTTGGAATTAATTGCTTCCATTAAAAAAAAATAACACTGTCATTCTTTAAATGATAGTTCGATTGAAACAGAACGATTGCCGGCTGTAAGTAAACTATAACTTACAGCAGGAAATTTAAAAACGATACCATGCAGCAAGTCATTGGAAAATTCAGGTGGACTATATGTGGACTTTTATTTTTTGCAACGACAGTAAATTACCTGGACAGGCAGGTCTTAAGTTTGTTACAACCTTACCTCGCTGATCCAAAAAATTTTAACTGGACCAATACCGATTATGCAAACATCACAGCAATATTTCAATTTGTATATGCACTTTCTATGTTGTTCGCCGGCCGTATCATTGATAAGTTGGGAACAAAAAAAGGATATGCGCTGGCAATAACAGTATGGTCACTTGCTGCCATCATTCATGCTTTTGCAATTCCGATCGGTCAAACTATTTCTACAGTGCTGGGTTGGGTTGGCGTCACAAGTTTTTCGGTTTCCGTATTAGGTTTTATGTTTTCACGGGCAGTATTAGCATTCGGCGAATCCGGGAATTTCCCGGCAGCGATAAAAGCTACAGCCGAATATTTCCCCAAAAAAGAAAGATCATTGGCTACAGGTGTTTTTAATTCAGGATCAAATGTAGGAGCGATCCTGGCTCCGCTGACAGTTCCATGGATAAAAACGCATTGGGGTTGGCAATGGGCATTCATCATTATGGGGATACTGGGTTTTATGTGGCTGTTGTTATGGTTTTTTTTATATGAAAAACCTGAGAAACAAAAAAGACTTTCTTCCGAAGAACTTCAATATATACAGAGTGGCGAGGAAGAAGTCAGAGCAGAACGGGTGCAAAGCGAAGAAAAAGTGTCCTGGATAAAATTACTGGGGTATAAACAAACATGGAGTTTTACTGTTGGAAAATTCATGACTGATGGCGTATGGTGGTTCTTTTTATTCTGGCTGCCTGCATATTTGAATGCACAATATAAAATTGTAGATGAAGCCATCATGTTGCCCTTGGCAATAGTATATACTATGGCAATGGTTGGCAGCATTGCCGGCGGGTGGCTTCCTGCCCGTTTCATTAAAAAAGGGCAGATGGTGTACGATGGACGAATGAAAGCAATGTTGCTGATCGCTTTTTTCCCGTTAATTGTTTTGATGGCTCAACCACTCGGCCATATTAGTTATTGGGTTCCTGTTTTACTTATTGGTATCGGTGTGTCTGCGCACCAGGCATGGTCGGCAAATATTTTTACAACAGTATCGGATATGTTCCCAAAAAAGGCAATTGGTTCTGTAGTGGGTATTGGAGGAATGGCTGGTGGGTTAGGCGGTGTTGTATTGTCAAAACTTGGCGGGGCGTTGTTTGATCATTACAAAGCTTTAGGTCATATTGAAACAGGTTATACAATAATGTTTGCAATATGTGCGGTATCTTATTTAATTGCGTGGGTGATCATGAAATTATTAGTACCCCGTTACAAACCTATCGTGGATCTTTAATGATCGTATTGAACAATGATAATTGTACTATCAAATTGAATTGATATTGCATATAGGTTATTAATGGATTGGCTTGTTCATCAAATTATTTGACCAGGTCACCTTCCTTTTTCATATATTATCCATTTTGAAATTAATATTTGATTCTCCATCAATAAAATAGCAGTTAGGAATTTTACGTTGTTTTTAAAGTATATTTACTATTTACAACTCATTCCAATGGGAAAAAATGCTATTTGTCCACAGTTGGTATTAATTTAATATCCTGATTAGCAGAACGGATAAAATTTTTTCTCTAACTTAAATGAGGTTTTGATCACAACATTTAGACAAGCACTAGAACGGCATGGAAAAGATCACTATTCTTTTAGTCGATGACCATAAGTTGGTCAGAGATTCCTGGTCATTCATTCTTAACAGCGATCCACGTTTTGAAGTGGTAGGCGAAACCAGCAACGGCGATGAAGCCGTAGAGATCGCAAAAAATATCAGGCCGGATGTTGTCCTGATGGATATTAATATGACCCCCACTAACGGTTTTGAAGCTACCAAACTCATTCGAAAATTTTCTCCCGGATCTAAGATCATTGGCGTGTCTATGCATAGTATGCCGGCCTATGCCAAAAAAATGTTGCAGTCCGGAGCAATGGGTTATGTTACCAAAAATTCTTCAAAAGAAGAATTGATGGAAGCGATCCTTGAAGTAAACAAAGGCCAAAAATATATTTGCAGTGAAGTAAAAAATATTCTTGCTCACCAGGAACTGGAAGAAAGTGATCAGCCTGACCTGAATGTGTTATCACGCCGTGAACTTGATATCACCAAACTGATCAAAGACGGGCTTTCTTCACGGGAGATAGCACTAAAACTGGAAATCTCTCTGAAAACGGTAGAAGTCCACCGGTATAATATTTTAAAAAAACTTCATTTGAAAAATACCGCAGCCCTGGTTAATTTCATTAACACGCATGGGCTATAGCAGACAGTATTGATTAAAATATTTCACTATAGCCATTATGCCTGGTTCAATCTTTAAATAAAGAAGATTGACCGGATGAAAATTTTATTTTTTCATTACTTGTCTGTAATTTTTGGTGCAAAATTCTATATCTGTATAAAAGATCATAAACAAATATTTCCAAGCCATCCCGTATGAAAAAACAGCATCTGAAAACGCTCCCGGTTCTGATAGTATTGCTGGCATTTACTATCGTCGTAATTATATTTTATTCAATTAAACGTTCCCGGCAGGAAGATCGTGTTGTCACCCTGGTGAATTCCAGCATGAAATATGTCAGGGTGCTGAACAATTTACAAAATTCAGTTCAACATCATGCTGAAGCTATAGCCAATTATGCTCATGGTAATGATAAAGGAGATTTCGTGATGGCTTCTTCTACGGAAACCCCTGTATTGAATAATTTTGATTCTGTTCAAAACGCTTTTACAAATACTCAGGAACTTCAGCTATATGTCGATTCGCTGAAGATCTATTTAAACAGGCGGATCGATCTTTCCCGGCAAGTTCTTTCGATCGGGAAAGAAAAAGGAAATAAGGCAGCAGAAGTATTTTTTATCAATTCTCCCGGCAGCGAATACTCGGATAAAGTATATGGTTCCATTCGCCAGTTACAGCAAAAGGCTTTACAGCAACTTGAAGATGATGAAGCGGCGGTGACCAATGTTATTAAACAACTCGGGTATATTCTTACCGTTATTCGATTACTTGCTTTGGTTCTTATCATTCTGATCATCCGGAAATTTATGCTGGATTTTTCAGTGAAAAGGCGTCTCGAAAAGCAATTAAGAAATTATAATGATCTGCTTCAGGAAAATGTAACACAAAAAACTGCAGCGATCAAAAAGAGTGAAGAACAATACAGGATGTTGGTACAGGAAGCCTCTGATGCATTTATTGTAAATGATGCCGACGGACATATAGTTGAAGTGAATGATAATACCTGCAAAATGCTTGGCTATTCCGCAGAAGAAATTTGCAGTATGAACGTAAAAGATCTTGTGGATTACGAAAACGAACAGCAATTCAGGGATGCATTTGAGCAACTGTCCAGTGGGAAACGCACTACCAACGAAAGAAGATTAAGACGAAAAGACGGAACATATATTACTATTGAAAGCAATTCACGCATGCTTTCAGATGGACGGCTCATGTCAATCGTCAGGGATATCACCGAAAGAAAAATTGCTGAAGCAGCCTTGCGTGCCAGTGAATATAATAACAGGATGGTAGTGGAAAATAAGATCCTGGGCATTGGGTGGGCATCGCCTGACGGACATGTGCTGAATGCTAACCAGGCTTTCTGTGATATACTTGGATATAAGCCGGATGAATTAAAAGGACTTCATTTCGGTGATTTTACCCACCCGGATGATGCGGCGAGAGAATTTGAACTGCTTGATAAGATGGTTAAAGGCGAGATCAATAATTATGTGATCGAAAAAAGATACCGGAAAAAGAACGGAAATTATTTATGGGTGGAACTGAATCTTACGTCGTACCGAAACACTCCAACCGGGAATATTGAGTTTTTCATTGGTATCATTCATGATATCCAGGAACAAAAACAATACGAAGAGGCGCTGAAAGCTTCCGAAAAGAAATTACGACAGGTATTATCAAGTTATGGCGATGTTTTTTATGTAATAGATAAAAAATTCCAGATCATTCTCATCAATGAGATCGCAGAAAAAAGTCTTACCAAAGCATGGGGAAAACCGGTTTACCTGGGAGCCAACATCCTGGACCTGATACCGGCTGAATCCGGTGAACCGATCCAAAAAAGTTTTGAAAAAGTGTTTAATGGAGCCACCATAGAATATGAACTTCATGTTCCCGTT
>DASZPW010000009.1:0-7374 GCA_035550155.1 Chitinophagaceae bacterium
GATTCAATCTCAGATTCAATCCTAATTGGCTGTACGTGGTATTGTTTTGATACGCAGCCAGCGCATACCGGATCTGTATTTTCTTTAACAGCACTCCTACTCCCAATGAAAAACCATTGAGTCCATTGCCCGAATTACCAATATTCAATTCCTGTCGTCTTAAATAATTATAACCGGTAGTCACTTCCACCTTATCACCCAGATAAATATCTGTAGCAAAAACAAAATGACGGAATATTTTATCAAAAGATATTTTGCTATTACTTCCGTTTGAAAAACCATTTTCATTATTAAAACTTGTATCGCTATAGCGAATATCAAATTGCTGCAGATGATTTGCTGTAAAAGAGAATCCAAACGGAGCATTTTGCAATCTTTTGGTCATTCCAATTTCCAGGTCAAAAGGAAGATCCTGTGCATCAGTGCCGGCGTATCGCTTTAATTGAAATCCCATATTCTTAGCCAGCACGGATGCTGAAAATAATTTCGCTGAATCATTAAACAACACTCCTACATCGACTGCTATTCCATTAGAGCGATACAAACCGTAATTAGAATTTATGAATTTCAGTGTCGCTCCATAATTCCATTTTTCCATATATTTTCTCGAAGCAGATACCTGCATCACCCAGTCAACAGGTCGCAACGATCCGAATACATTTCCCGCTGCATCAGTTTGCTGAATGCTCCCATAATTAAAATAATTCAGGTTCCACAAAAAATTAGTATTGAGTTTTTCGCTTCGATAGCCGAAAGCCAGGTCATACACTTTTATCCCTGCATAAAAGCTATTGAACACCGCATTCATTTGCGTATGCATGTTGGAAGTTAGCAATGCCGGATTATTACAAGCTAGGCCGATGTCATCTGAAATTTTGGAAACATTGACTCCGCCAAGTGCAGTTAATTGCGGAGTGTTAGGAAGATTAAGGAAATTAAATACAGTAGTTCCTCCTAGAGTTTGCGCAGCAAGGTTGCTGGTGCAGATGCTAAAAACTATGATGATTCGTAATCGCAAAGCGATACGAAAATAAGTTTTTAAAAAAATAGCAGAAATGAAATTAATCCTGCAGCGCCAGTTCTAATACCTGACTCATATTTTTCACATAATGAAACTTTAGGCCTTTAATAAAATCAGATTCAATCTCTGACACATCCTTCTCATTTTGTGTACAAAGAATGATCTCTTTCAGCCCGGCACGTTTGGCTGCTAATACTTTTTCTTTGATACCGCCGACAGGCAATACCTGCCCACGCAAAGTGATCTCGCCAGTCATGGCAAGAAAAGGTTTTACCTTTTTCTTGGTTAAAGCAGAAGCGATAGAACTCATCATGGTAATGCCGGCGCTTGGGCCATCTTTCGGCACAGCTCCTTCCGGCACGTGAATATGAATGTTCTTTTTCTCAAACAATTTGGAATCGATGTCATATTTTTTTGCATTCGCTTGCAAATAAGTCAATGCAGTGCTGGCGCTTTCTTTCATTACATTACCCAAATTTCCTGTTAACTTCAATTCGCCTTTTCCATCACTCAGGCTTGTTTCAATAAAAAGAATATCGCCGCCAACATATGTCCAGGCAAGGCCAACTGCCACTCCCGCCATATTGGCCGTCTTGTAGATTTCATTACTATATCGTGGTTTGCCAAGAATTTTTTCCAGATCGGCTTCTGTTATAGTTGATTTTAATTTCCCTTTCAACACCATTTGCCTTGCCTGGTAACGCATGATGGATGCCAATTGCCGATCCAGTTCCCGTACACCACTTTCTCTTGTATAATCCTGGATGATCTTTTCTAAAACCTTATCGCTGATCTTAAAATTGCTGTTCTTCAATCCATGCATTTCTTTTTGCTTGGGAACAAGATGCCGCTTAGCGATCTCAATTTTTTCTTCCACTGCATAACCACTGAGATCAATAATTTCCAAACGATCTCTCAATGCCGGCTGAATATTTTGAATATTATTCGCCGTTGCAATGAATAATACTTTGCTGAGATCATATTCTAATTCTAAATAATTATCATAAAAAGTATGATTCTGCTCCGGATCCAGTACTTCCAATAAGGCACTGCTGGGATCGCCGCGAAAATCACTTCCTACTTTATCGATTTCATCGAGGATCATAACCGGGTTCGATGATTTTACTTTGCGAATTGATTGTAAAATTCTTCCCGGCATAGCGCCGATATATGTTTTACGATGTCCACGTATCTCACTCTCATCATGCAAACCTCCCAAACTTAATCGCACATATTTTCTGCCGATAGCGCTTGCAATGCTGCGCCCCAGGGATGTTTTACCAATTCCCGGAGGACCGACAAAACACAGGATCGGGCTTTTCATATCTCCTTTCAATTTCAACACGGCCAGGTATTCCAATATTCTTTCTTTTATCTTTTGCATGCCATAATGATCTGTGTCAAGGGTCCTTTTTGCTTTTTTAAGATCGTAATGATCTTCAGTATAATCTTCCCAGGGCAAATCCAGCATCAGGTCAAGATGATTGTACACAACAGAATAATCCGGCGTGCTGGGATGCATGCGTTCCAGCTTTTCGATTCCCTTCTGAAACATTTCCTTTGCAGCTTTCGGCCATTTTTTTGTTTCGGCTTTTTTCTGCATTTCTTTTATTTCCTGCACATTCGTGTCGCCACCTAATTCTTCTTTGATACTTTTTAATTGTTGTTGCAGAAAATATTCCCGCTGTTGCTTGTCCAGCTCCGCTTTTGTTTTATTGGTCACTTTATTTTTCAGCTCTGCAAACTGCAATTCTTTTTGAAGCAATTTCATCAGCAGATCTGCCCGCTCCCGTATTTGGTTCAGCTCAAGCAGTTGTTGCTTTTCTTTCAGATCAGTATTCAGGTTGCTGGAAATAAAATGAATGAGAAACGAAGGGTTTTCGATATTGCGAAGAATGATCGATGCTTCAGTAGGGATATTCGGAGAAAGCTGAATGATCTCTGTTGCCAGATCTTTTATATTGGAAACATAGGCTTCAAAATCGGGATCTTTAGGAGGTTCTTCTTCTTCCAGTTTCTTGATGCTGGCTTTGAAATACGGATCTGATTGAATAATGGAATCAATCGAAAACCTGGACTTGCCCTGTATGATCACGGTAGTTCCTCCATCGGGCATTTTAATCTGCTTTACGATCTTGGCAACGGTGCCGATATGTTCCAAATCTTTTATTTCAGGATCTTCGATAGTACTGTCTTTTTGCGCTATCACACCAATCAATTTGTCAGTCTTGTAAGCATCATTTACTGCCTTAATGCTTTTGTCCCTGCCAACAGTTATGGGTAATACCACGCCTGGAAAAAGAACGGTGTTACGCAAAGGGAGTAATGCTATTTCCGATGGGACCTCAATACCATTGGTAGTATCCTGATCATTTTCGTTTAGAGGAATAATGGGTAAAAAATCCATTTCATCTTCCGACTTCAATACTAATTTCTCAAAACTCATAATACTTTCTTCTTTAGACAATCTGTCATTCGTCCGGTTCAAAACGGGGCGAATGGCGAAAATACAACCGGATTATATAGTAGTCAAGATTCGTGCCTGCCGGATCATGTCTTTCTGAAGTTAGTGCTGAAAGGGAGCCTGTTACGGTGAATATTTTTTTCAGCAGGCCGATTATGTACATAAAAAATCCCTTCCGCTGAAGAAGGGATAAAACCAACTATTGCTTTCCTTTTTTATAAAATTGCCAGCCCGACAGAAAGTTGAAATCCCTGCGATTTCCACTTGTCCTGGTTGTCAATATCATTAATATTATTAAGACCGATGGCGTAGCGTCCTGTGATGCGCAATGAAGCTAGTTTGACCTGCACCCCGCCCAGTAAGGAAAGATCTCCATGCCGGAATGCATCGCCTCCGTTTTGAAGCAAGGTTTTGTTCTGATTCATTAAAACGCCAAACTGCGGGCCTGCTTGTAACGATACAAAATTACCAATCAGTTTATAGTTGAGCATAATGGGAACGGATAAATAATTCAACTTTACTTCCCGTTGATAAGACGGGTTGAATACATTTTGATAAATATGGTTGAAGTTGCTATCTACGGTTGTGGTATATTGATTAAATAGAACTTCCGGTTGCAGGCTCCATTTATGTCCTATACCGATCTCCATAAACCCGCCGAGATGGTAGCCATATTCAAATCGATTTTTGAATGACTGGCCATCCATTTTGATGATGTTGGCTCCGCCTTTGATGCCTAAATGAAATTGCGCCATCATAGCCTGTGAAACCAGGAGTGCTGCAATGAGTGAAAAAAGTCTTGTTTTCATGTTTTTTGTTTTTTTGAATTCTCAAAAAATTTCAAGTTTAATGCCAGAGCGAACGGTCCGTTGTTAAATTACCTTAACTACTATAAACTGTTTCAGCATTGAAACAGAAACCAGGTAAATATATTGTTTCATAGTTGTAAAAATTTTCAAAAATCAAAACATGAAGCCTGCGTTTACCGAGCCAAGCACACTAAAATTCTTTGAGGTGGCAGGAAAATAATAATCAAAAATAGCTTGCGGCTGAACGAAGAATTTCCCTATGGAGTATTCTCCACGCAGATAAAAAGTTAGTGACAGCGGTTGAAAATAAAGTGAGTTATCAAGATATGCATTTTCAGAACTGAATATAATATTACTACCGGACCGTACTGCCTGCGCATACGTAGTTGTATTTTGATTGAAACCGAATTTTTGTGTACCGCTGGTAAAAGCCAATTGCGGTGTCAACCGGATGTGGTCTTTGTAAGAAAATATATCAAGCCAGTAAAAATCATGTCGCACAGATGCCATCACTGAAAAATCGCTGACTGTTTCTTTTGAATTTATATAAGTATAGCCATAGGGCCGCAGACGAAGTGATTGTATCAATTCCTCTCTTTTATTGTATGCGGAACGGCTACCCCATCCATAATTCAAAGCGATTCCCGGACGCATCCACCATTTCCGGTAAGTAAAGTAAGCTGACAATTCATTTTGCAGTGGCGACGTATAAAATGGTAATGAATCTTTAGTGAAATAACGGGTATATGAAATACCTGTTGCCAGGTTACGATTGTCAAGATAATCATAGGATGGTGAAAGTGAAAACTGGTAAAAGTTCAGATGTTGTTCGTCATTTACGATATAACCGGTAGCTGTAAGCCCCAAACCGCTTTTATGAAAATATCCAACTGTTGGGAGATATGTAAATTTTTTTGCGGTTTCGAGGTACGCAGTATTCTTACTCGAGAAATCGAAATAACCTTTGCCCATTGAAATGCTTGCAAGAAAATAACTGTGCGGCATTAATATCGAATCCATAAAATCATCGAGGTCCCGGAAAAGCTCATCATAATTTATATTGGTATCTGATACCGGCTTTTTTTCTTTTACTGAAGTAGGCTGAATGACCGAATCTACCGGCGTATGCTGCGATAGTACAGCAGCACTCGGCATTAAAAAGGCAGATATGAGAAACCATTTTTTGAGCATGCGGCAGTTGCATTCTGGTTTCATGGATATTGGCCTGTAAACGATGTTTTAGACTGAAAGGTTAAAAATAAGTTTAATACGCTGCCAAGTTAGAAAAGGAACGTCAGGTATTTTATAATATTGAAAAACAAGTTGAAAATTACTCACACGAATTCCAGAACAGTGATCTCCGGAAGAATGCCGACCCGACCCGGATAACCGATAAACCCGTAGCCCCGATTCACATAAAGTTTTTGATTGCCTTCTTCATATAGGCCTGCCCATTCTTTATAAACATATTGCACCGGGCTCCATTTCAATCCGGGTATTTCTACTCCGAATTGCATACCATGAGTATGACCGGAGAGCATCAAATCAATATCGGGATATGATTTCCGCACTTCTGCATCCCAATGCGATGGATCATGACTCATCAGGATCTTAAACGGATAATTTTCTGAGCCGGTGTAGGCTTTTTTCAAGTCGCCATATTTTGGAAATCTTGCTTTGGCACTCCAGTTCTCAACACCAAGCAACGCAATTTTATCATCTCCTTTTTCCAACACGATGTGTTCATTCATCATTAATCTCCAACCAAGATCTGCATGAACCTGTTTTAATCGTTCCAGATTTATTTGTTTTTCTTCGGGACTATCCCAATGCACATAATCACCATAGTCATGATTTCCTAAAGTAGAATATACTCCCATCGGCGCTTTGATCTTTTCAAATACCTCCATGTAATCCTGCATTTCATCCGCTACATTATTCACCAGGTCTCCAACGAAAAGAACGATATCAGGTTTTTCTTTTAGAATTTTCTCCACTCCTTTCGCCACAGCTTGTTTGTCAGTAAAACTTCCGGAATGTATATCGGCTATATGAACGATTTTTAATCCTTTGAAGGCTTGCGGTAAATTTGAAAATGATAATTGATGACGCCGCACCTGGTACCGATACTTATTTCCAAATCCATAGATCAATGATCCAAACAATCCGCCGCCAAATACCAGCCCGGCCCAACTAAGAAAGACTGACCTTGTGATACCCTCTCCCTGTTGCAAGGTTTCACCTTCGGTATTTGAAAAAAATAATTTCCCCGCTACCCACTGAATTCCTCTTCGTAAATCATCTACCAAAAAGAAAACAGAAGCAACCAATTTGGCAAAAAATAATCCGGCGATGATAGCAAAAATGGTTGTTTTAACAAGTTTCGCCTGGTGTTCAAACTGCAGGTAAGGGAGAATGAGTAAAATGATGATCGCAGTAATGGAAACAACCCAGTACACAATATAAATAATGAGCCTTGTTTTCACCCCGGCCGATTGCGACAAATGTTTTACAACCTGGAACACATAAATATCCAGCAGCACCATGAAACCGATCAATACCCACCAAAAAGGAGAATTACGCATATCAGCATCAAAATTAAAGATCGGCTATGACTCACCTGATTATTTTTATGAAGGCGTATTTTTGCAAAAACAGTTCTTCCGTATGACACTCACTTATTATGGACATTCCTGCTTTGCAGTAGAAGTGAATGGGAAATCGTTGCTTTTTGATCCTTTTATCACTCCCAATGAACTGGCAAAAAACATCCGGATCGCAGATATTAATGCAGATTATATTTTGCAATCTCATGGCCATGTTGATCATATTGCTGATTGCATTACGATAGCTCAAAGTACCGGCGCCAAAGTGATTTGCAGTTGGGAGATCCACGAATGGCTGAATAAAAAAGGCGTCAGCAATACACATCCTATGAATACCGGCGGCAAATGGGATTTTGGAGATTTCGTTGTAAAATGCGTAGTGGCGCAGCACAGCAGTGGTTTGCCCGATGGTAGTTATGGTGGAAACCCGTTAGGATTTGTTGTTTACAGCAAGGAAGGAAATTTTTATTACAG
>DASZPW010000010.1:0-3682 GCA_035550155.1 Chitinophagaceae bacterium
GGATAGAATATATTTTGTGGGTAACACAATGATCGATACACTGTACCAAAATAAAGAACGTTTGCAAATGCCCGGGATATGGAAAGATATCGCATTGGCAGAAAAATCTTATTTTATTGTAACACTGCATAGGCCATCAAATGTTGACGATGAAAAAAATCTTGCAACAATTTTGAACACAATTTTAGAAGCAACTTCAGAATTTCCGGTCCTTTTCCCGGTTCATCCAAGAACTAAAAAAGTTTTAGAAAAAATAAAATTTCAAAACCATCGCCTCGTACAACTAAATCCGTTGTCCTACCTTGAATTTGTATATTTAATCAAATATGCCAGGGCTGTTATTACTGATTCGGGTGGAATTACTGAAGAAACAACGGTTTTGGGTATCCCTTGTATTACACTCAGAAGTACGACAGAACGACCTGAAACAATTACAATTGGAACTAATGTATTGGCAGGAACAAATCCAGCCGAACTATCAGGGTATTTGAATACAATTATGTCTGGTAAATGGAAACGAGGTACGATACCGGAATTGTGGGATGGGAAAACTTCGGAAAGGATAGTTTCTAAACTTCTTGGAATATACAACACTTATTTATAGTTTATATAAGTTAACAAATTTAATAAGAGGGAGGGTATAGATCCTTAAACAGCAATGCCGGGATTCTAAAAAAAAGAGATCATCTGCAATAGATGATCTCTTTTTTATGTTCGAAATTTTACTTCTTATTTAGTCTTTTACAATTTTTTGATTTTGAATGTTAATTCCATCAAAGTATTGCAGGATATAAATTCCTGTCGATAGACTGCTCAGATCCATTGTCATACTTTGACCCGAGGCTCTTTTTTGCAATAACAATTTACCATCTGTACTTATCAATTTCACAAGTTCGTTGTTATCGATTCCACTTATAGTAAGTACGCTATTAGTAGGATTCGGGAAGGCTTCAAATTTTTGCGCTCCTGAGAAATTTATTTTCAGCACAGCCGAATATTTAAAATTGCCGTCAATATCAACCATTTTCAATCGGTAGAAATTGGTCGATAGCGGTCGCTGATCTATATAATTATAAGTATTAACGTAGATACTGTTATTCGTTGCTATAGTAGCTACTCTGCTAAAATTTCTTCCATCATTTCCCCGCTCTAACTCAAAATAACTCGTATTCACTTCCCTTGTTGTGGTCCATGATAGATCGACAGCAGTATTTTGTTTATTAGCATGAAAATCTAATAGTTGCAGTGGCAATATTGCCGGGCATTGGGCACCCCAGGTGCTATCGACCTGTGTCGCAGTGAAAGCTGAATTGGTAATAGAAAGATAACTGATACTGCCTGGCCCATTTTCACAGTGATATGTAGGGTCATTATCGTCAACAAAAAAGAAAATAGCATGGGTCGGGCTTGGAGGAGTATAAAAACCGCTTGGGTCATAAATTTTTTCAGATAAAGTTCCATTTAAATAAGTAAAAACTGAATCATCTGATCCATCCCTGGTTACTGTGAAGAGAAAGTAATTATTAGCCGAAATGGTATATGGTCCTACTGTATCTGCGCCGTTAAAGAACCCAACTCCGTTAATATACTCATATATACCTTCGTCATTTGTAGTATCAAAAGTAATAATACGCTGAGCGCCTGTAGGATTACCAGTACCTGTAAGTGAATTTAATTTGAATAAAATATTAATAGTATAACTGGAATTCGGCGCAATAAAACCACTGCCATTTTCAAAAACAAGTCCCTCTCCGGCATTAAAATCAAGAACTGTCTTTGTGCCACCGGTACAAACTGCCTGACTGCTATAGCCTGCATTTGAGGATTGCCCACAGGCTAAAGTATCTACCAATGTCGGACCACCGCCAGCTTCGTTTAAATTGTTGTTGAAATGATACTCATAGGTTTGAGCTAAAAGATTACCGCCAATAAAAAGAATAGACAAAAAATAAAGTTTCTTCATAACAACGAGTTTAGTTTTTAAAAAAGAAGATCTGAGTTCTTACGAAGAAATTGGATTTAAAGGACTTCGGTCACTTTGTGTGCCTGCAGTCAATTGAGGATTTGAAGGTAAATATTTTTTTAATACAAAAATCAGTGTTTACAACCCGTTTACATTTTGCTGTTGTTCAGGTTTTGTATTAAGTTAAGAAGTATATTTAATGCATAGATTTATTAGTAATCAAAGTCTCCGGGTTTTGATCTCCGGGAGCCGATTTTTCCGCTGCCTTCAGCAAATGATCCTAAATTAGAACGTTCGCTTCTGAAGCTAATATACCCTTTATCTCATTTTCACTTTTTCCTTCCCGTAACAGCCGCAATGCTTTCCCGGTCAGTTGCTGGTATAGCCTCCTGTTCTTTGTCCCTGCATCCATCTGCCGATAGACTCCCGAAGCAATAACCGATGCTTCACCCATCCACTTCGCATACTGCATAGTAGCTCCAAACTTTGGATCTCGTTTCACCCGTTTTCCGCTAAGACTGCTTTTGGCACGCAAATAATATTTCCCATTACATCGATAAAAACAGGTATTATCGTAAGTGCCGCATATAAATAGCGGCCCGACTTGTTTTGCCATCTTTTTTTCATCAAAATTATATCTCGGTATTCCTCTCTTATAACCAAACTGCCGCTTTTACCTCTTTTTGTACTTTTTTGTACTTTTCTGCCGCACTCAATATTATCACATGAAAGAATGGTGTAAAATCTAAAGGCGATTCTGGTAAAAGGAGAAAAATCAACACCGTAAAATTTCCCTGTATGTATACTCATCAACAGTTTGTAATAAGATGCTTGCTATATGCTCCCTGTCATCGTCCTGTTAAAAGCGTTCGTAATATACATTTACGAGAGTCATCAAACTAAGATAAAATTATCATCGCACATAGTAATATGCCCGATCAGGTAGGAGGAACAAATAGTTCTGAACATAACACGATTGATCTAAAAACATTATAACGTATTTTAGGGTCTGATCACAAATGTTATGCAATGTCATTTCATTCTTCATTAATAAAAATTTTACATTCTGTACCTGTTTTGATGTTAGTAGGATCCTTATGTTGTTTATCTAAAAATGTTTTTTCACAGAAGATCGATTGGATAAATAAGGTCGGAGCGAAAAAATTCCCTTCTGGCAAAAGGATCTTTAAAGTGGATGCATCGAAAGATACCTCACAAGTTTATACGTATGTGATCCAAAAAACAATCGACGATTGTGCAGCCAAAGGAGGAGGCATAGTATCATTCGCACCCGGCACCTATATCAGTGGCGCAATTTTTTTAAAAAACAATGTCCGCCTGCAAATCGATAAAGGAGTGTTTCTTCTCGGTTCTCAAAATTTTAATGATTACCCGGAGATTCAAACCCGGATTGCTGGTATTGAAACGACATGGCCCGCTGCACTAATAAATTGTATTGATGCCAGCAACGCAGCAGTAACAGGTGAAGGCATCGTGGATGCCAGGGGAAAATTTTGCTGGGATAAATACTGGAACATGCGTAAAGATTATGATGCAAAAGGATTACGCTGGGTGGTGGACTATGATGCAAAAAGGATCAGAACCGTTTTGATCCAAAATTCCTCCAACGTTACTTTGTCAGGGCTCACTTTTAAAAATGCCGGCTTCTGGACTATCCAGTTGCTCTATTCACACAACCTTACAGTGAATGGAGTTGTG
>DASZPW010000011.1:0-22593 GCA_035550155.1 Chitinophagaceae bacterium
TGATGTTGATGCGATGCAGATATTTATCCATTTCTTCTGCCATTCGTTTAGTCAACGTTGTTACCAAAACACGGTCACCTTTTTTCACCCTTTTGTCAATTTCATCCAGCAAATCATCTATTTGATTAACGCTTGGACGAATTTCAATCGGCGGATCTAACAATCCAGTTGGCCGAACTACTTGTTCTACTACAACACCGCCGCATTTCTCCAATTCATAATCATCAGGCGTTGCCGAAACAAAAATGGTTTGATTCAACATAGATTCAAATTCATGAAAATTCAGTGGACGATTATCCAAAGCCGATGGCAAACGAAAGCCATAATCAACAAGTATTAATTTTCTGCTTCGGTCACCACCATACATGCCGCTTACCTGAGGAACGGTTTGATGGCTTTCATCAATAACACATAAAAAATCTTTTGGAAAATAGTCCAGCAAACAAAAAGGCCTGGTGCCGGGTCTGCGGCGATCAAAAAATCGTGAATAATTTTCTACTCCATTGCAATAACCCAACTCACGAATCATCTCCACATCATAATTCACTCGTTCACTCAAACGTTGCGCTTCAATATATTTACCTACACTTTTGAAATAATTTACCTGCGCTGCCATTTCATCTTGTATTTCGGCAAGGATCTGTTGTATCATATCTTTCGGTGCTAAATACAAATTAGCCGGAAAAATAGCGGCATCATCCATCAACCCGATTCTTTTTCCCGTCAGTACATCAAAACTTTCGATCTCTTCAATTTCGTCACCGAAAAAAGTAATGCGATATCCATAATCAACATAGGGAAGATTGATATCTACAGTATCGCCTTTTACCCGGAAACTTCCTCTTGTGAATTCTAAAGTTGTTCGGTTGTATAAAGAATTTACCAGCGAATGAAGAAAGCCTTGTCTTGAAATGATTTGCCCCTTCTGAATTCGAATGATCCCGTTCTCATATTCTGTGGGATTTCCCATGCCATAAATACAACTGACACTTGCTACCACAATTATATCCCTGCGCCCACTTAATAATTCAGAAGTTGCATGAAGACGAAGTTTATCTAATTCATCATTGATCGACAGATCCTTTTCAATATACACATCACTTACGGGCAAATATGCTTCCGGTTGATAATAATCATAGTAAGAAACAAAATACCCTACTGCATTCTCAGGAAAAAAATGTTTGAATTCACCATAGAGTTGTGCAACCAATGTTTTATTATGTGTGATCACGAGGGTTGGTCGTTGCACATTTTGGATCACATTGGCGATGGTGAAAGTTTTGCCACTTCCTGTAACACCCAAAAGAGTCTGATATTTTTCTCCCATAAGAATTCCTTCCGTCAGTTGACGGATCGCATCCGGCTGATCGCCTGCGGGAGAATATGGTGCGTGAAGCTTAAAAGACATAAAATCAGAACCGCAAATTTACAGGATTGTTTTTGCCGCGAATTATACGAATAGCACTAAAGAATTTTCAGAATATAATTCGTGTCATAAGTGTAATTCGTGGTCAACTTACTTCAACAATTTCACCCACACATAATCATCCATCACCACATTATTCTTGATCACCGCTTTTTTGCGGATGCTTTCTAAATGAAATCCATTTTTCTCCAGCACCCGCATCGAAGCTTTGTTATGCTCAAATACTTCGGCATACAAACGAACTATGTACGGAAAATGGGGAATGGTTTTTTCCAGCAATTGTTTTATTGCTTCTGTAGCAACTCCTTTTCCCCAAAAAGGTTCAGCGATCCAATAGCCGATTTCTGCCGAACAACTATAAACGTCGTCTTTTGGATGAATACCACAACCACCGGCAAATGCTCCATCTGCTTCAATTGCGAAAGTGGTTGGAGGTTTTTGATTTTCGTTGGATGTGATCCATTTCACAGCATCGCTGGTAGTATACGGATTTGGAAAAAGATCCCTCATGTTGTCAGCGATCTTTTTGTTGTTGGCAAGTTTTGCCATCAATTCCGCTTCTTCTTTTCTCCATTCCCGTAAACATATTTTCATTACTTCAGTTTTCGGTTGATGTAAGTTGAATAATCTGTCAGCAATGTCTCATAGTCCTGATGCATTAATGGCGATGTCAATAAAAAATCAGCCGTTGCCCGATCACAAGCAACGGGAATGTTCCAGGTCACGGCTACCCGGAGTAATGCTTTTATATCAGGATCATGTGGTTGCGCTTCCATCGGGTCCCAGAAAAAAATAAGTACATCTACTTCGCCTTCTGCTATTTTCGAACCCATTTGCATATCACCACCCAAAGGGCCACTCAATAATTTTTTTACCGGGAGGTTTAAAGTCGCTTCCAACAAATTACCAGTGGTTCCTGTGGCAAATAATGAATGTTTCCCGAGAGCGGTTCTATTATATACCGCCCATTCCATTAATTCACTTTTCTTGTTATCATGTGCGACCAAAGCAATTCTTTTTTGTGCAGCCATTTTTCTTGTATTCATATGATCAATTTAGAGATACATGAATTCATAAAAGGTAATAAAAAAACCGTTCGCATGCGGCGAACGGCTGTATGTACTAACACATCTTTTCAAAATTATACGGCTTGCGCCTCTTTGATCTTCTCCCGGATCTTGATTTCAATTTCATTTGAGAGTTCGGGATTATCCAGCAATAATTGTTTCACTGCATCGCGGCCCTGTCCCAGTTTATCATTATTGTAGCTGAACCAGCTTCCGCTTTTTTGAACAATACCCAGTTCAACGCCAAGGTCTAATATTTCCCCGACTTTGGAAATCCCTTCACCGAATATGATATCAAACTCGGCGGAACGGAACGGAGGAGCCACTTTATTCTTTACCACTTTTACTTTTACCCTGTTACCAACTGCTTCTTCACCATCTTTTATCTGCGCCATGCGACGTATATCAAGACGAACCGATGCATAAAACTTCAATGCATTACCACCGGTTGTGGTTTCGGGATTGCCAAACATCACACCGATCTTTTCCCTTAATTGGTTAATGAAAATGCAAATGGTATTTGTTTTACTAATGGTTGCAGTAAGCTTTCTTAAAGCCTGGCTCATCAACCTTGCGTGCAATCCCATTTTACTATCACCCATTTCACCTTCCAACTCACTTTTTGGAACCAGCGCAGCTACCGAATCAATAACTACAACATCTAATGCACCTGAAAGAATTAAGCGATCGGCGATCTCCAAAGCTTGTTCGCCATAATCCGGCTGGGAGATCAGCAGGTTGTCTACATCCACGCCTAGCTTTTGAGCATAGGCACTGTCAAATGCATGTTCGGCATCAATAATGGCGCACATGCCGCCTTTCTTTTGTGCTTCAGCAATGACATGCGTGGCAATGGTTGTTTTACCCGAAGATTCCGGACCGTAGATTTCAATAACTCTTCCTCTTGGCAGGCCGCCGATTCCTAATGCAATGTCCAGTCCGATGGAACCGGTGGAAACTACTTCCATTTGCTGCTCACCTTTTTCATTCATCATCATGACGCTGCCCTTGCCAAAATCTTTTTCGATCTTGTCCATCGTCAGCTTTAATGCTTTCAGCTTTTCGTTGTTGGGGTTGTTTGACATATCTGTGGTTTTTTCGGGTTTAATAGTTTTTGCCATATTCCAAAGTTAACTTTTAGCAATTGCCGGCTAAAAAAATTTAACCGGTTGACAAAACTAAATGATTTAGTAATTACAAACTAATTATTTTTGGAATATTTTTTTGGTCCCTTCAGCTTAGAGGAAACGGGGCTTTGTATTTTTACATCCTCTTCTTATGAACAGCGAAACGGGAAAATACCTGATGATAGCGGGCGGATTGCTGCTACTGGCTGGTTTGGCTGTTTACTTTTTTCAGGATAAACTACACTGGATTGGCCGACTGCCCGGAGATATCAGGATCGAAAAGGAAAACTTCCGCTTTTATTTTCCTATCACCACAATGATACTGGCAAGCCTATTCGTTACGGCTTTAATTGCGTTGATCCGGAAGCTGCTTTAAGTGTAGTACGCTCACTGCAAAATCATTGATCTTTTCTTCTACCGTTTTTACATCTTTTGATTTAATGAAAGAACCGATCACATGATCCCCGGCATTGGGAATAGCATCCTGTTCTTTCAAGCTGTCCGGCGTTCCTAATTGAGTAAACATTCTTTTCATGGCGCTTACTTTCACTACCGGGTCCTGATGTTGTTCATCTTTATAATAATATAGCAACAACACCGGTTGGATGACTTTTTTGAAAGCTGATTCCTTCATCGTTTCTTCCAGCAATTCTTCCAATTGTACCACCGATTTGGTACTATACGTTTGATACCAGTATTGTTTATAAAGCGCCGATGTGTCTTTGGCATGAATATGTTTCCCTCTTACCAACTCCGCTATTTGCAATCCCCAATGATTATTTAGCAGCCAGGCAAATTTGTCATTGATGGCAATATTGGGAGAAAGCAGGATCAATCCTGCAATATCAGGATATTCAGCAGCGAGTTTCAAGGCCAATGTGCCTCCGGTGGATGTGGATACGAGGATCACTTTTTTGCCTAACTGTTTTCCGATAGCATAAGCTTCTTTGGCTGAGTTCCACAATCGATCCGCAGTAAAACCGGCAAGTGGTTCTGTGGTATCAATGCCATGATCTGCCAGCCGTGATAAAAACAGGTTACAACCGAATTTTTTTGCAAAATCAATATGCACGGGATTGCCTTCTTCCTGGCTGGCAGAAAAACCATGCAGGTAAACAACTGCATAATCCGTTTGGTTTTTCAATGAATCATTCAGCCATATGATCCTTGCTTCATTGTCCGGCTTCAGATGATGTAATAATTCTTTGGTATGAATGTATTGTTCTAACGCAGCAGCATCAGTAGGAACAACAGGTAATTCATTAGACAATTTCGGCGTAGAAGGCTGCGGGCCTAAAAAATTAAGTACGATCAAAACGATCAATAACCCTCCTATGAATTTCAGGAACCGCATAAATGATTTTTCTCCTTAAATCTACTACGATTTGCCCAAAAAATTTGGTTGTTTCAATGAGACTTCCGCTTTAAGCACAAGCTTTTTACACTTTTATCATACTTTGTATTTCATTTGCCCTCCCCGCTGATTTGTCGTACCTTTGCGCCTCAATTTTAAGAGGAGAATGAACATCAGAAACATAGCGATCATCGCCCACGTTGACCACGGTAAAACTACTTTGGTGGATAAGATCTTACATGCCACAAAAGTATTTCGTGATAACCAGGAAACCGGCGATCTGATCATGGACAGCAACGACCTGGAAAAAGAAAGAGGCATTACTATTTTTTCAAAAAATGCAGCGGTTGTATATAAAGGCGTCAAGATAAATGTGATTGATACTCCCGGCCACGCTGATTTTGGCGGTGAAGTGGAACGGGTATTAAAAATGGCAGATGGCGTATTGCTGTTGGTGGATGCATTTGAAGGCCCGATGCCCCAGACAAGATTTGTGTTGGAAAAAGCCTTGCACTTAAATCTGCACCCGATCGTTGTTATTAATAAAGTGGACAAACCTAATTGCCGCCCGGAAGAAGTGCATGATGCCGTATTCGATCTGTTCTTCAACCTGGACGCTACGGAAGAACAACTCAACTTCCCGGTATTTTATGGAAGCGGAAAGAATGGATGGTTCAACGATTCATTGACAAAAACAGATAATATCAATCCGCTGCTGGATGGTATTTTGAAATATGTCCCCGCTCCGAAAGTATCGGAAGGAACATTGCAGCTACAGATCACTTCATTGGATTATTCTTCTTTCCTCGGTCGCATTGCCATCGGCAAAGTAAATCGTGGAATTATCAAAGAAGGCCAGCAGGTATCGTTGATGCAGGCAGATGGGACCATAAAAAAATTAAAAGTAAAAGAGCTGTATATTTTCGAAGGGATGGGAAAGAAGAAAGTGGACGAGGTAATTGCCGGAGATCTTTGTGCAGTGGTAGGAATAGAAGATTTTAATATCGGCGACACTATTGCTGACTTTGAAAATCCCGAAGCATTGCCGGTGATCAGCGTGGATGAGCCGACAATGAGCATGCAGTTCGGCATCAACAATTCTCCTTTTTATGGCAAGGATGGAAAATTTGTTACCTCCCGCCATATTCGTGACCGCCTCATGAAAGAAACAGAAAAGAATCTTGCATTGCGGGTAGAAGATTCCGGCACGGCAGATAATTTTTTAGTATATGGCAGGGGCATTTTGCATCTGGGAATCTTGATCGAAACCATGCGCCGTGAAGGATATGAACTGACCGTCGGCCAGCCGCAGGTGATCATCAAAGAATTCAACGGCAAAAAATGCGAGCCCTATGAAACACTGGTGGTGGATGTGCCGCAGGAATATGCTTCTAAAGTGATCGACCTTGTAACGAGAAGAAAAGGCGAGATGCTGGTGATGGAAACCAAAGGCGATATGCAGCATTTGGAATTCGATATCCCTTCAAGAGGATTAACCGGATTGCGTACACAAATGCTTACCAATACCGCAGGCGAAGCAGTGATGCACCATCGCTTCAGCGAATATAAACCATGGAAGGGTCCGATACCCGGAAGAAATAATGGGGTGTTGATCTCAAAAGAGCAGGGAACCACCACTGCATACTCTTTGGATAAATTACAGGATCGTGGTTTCTTCTTTGTAGATCCGGGAGAAGAGGTGTACAAAGGAATGATTGTTGGGGAGAACAGCAAACCCGGCGACCTGGTAGTAAATCCGAATGAAGGAAAAAAACTCACCAACATGCGGGCCAGCGGCAGCGATGCGGCCACCAATATTGCGCCTAAAAGATTGATGACGCTGGAAGAATGTATGGAATACATTCAGCAGGATGAATGCATTGAAGTGACGCCGAAATTCATCCGAATGAGAAAAGTGATACTGGATGAAGATGAACGGAAAAAACAAGCCAAGCGCCTCAGCGCCGAAGCGGTGTAAAAAAATAAAAGCAATTAAAAAAAGCGAGGCCTCTGCTTCGCTTTTTTTAATCCAGGAATTTTTACTTGATATACTTCTTCAAGGTCTCAGCGTATCTGAGTGAGTTGGTCGTATTAAGATTAGTAAGTTCGGTGATCATTTGCTGCAAACTCACCTGGTCATTTTTTTGATAATAACAAAAGCCGGCATAGTAGCGTGACAACTCATCTTTGGAATCCTTGCTCATGATCTGGCGGAATATTCCTAACGCATCATCATAGCGATTCAATTTGTAGTAAGCATACCCTAATTCTGTTTTTGCCTGGTCATAGTCCGGGTCAAGCGATAATGCCTGCTGTAACGGGTAAATAGCCTGGTTATAATTTTCACGATCGTTATAGCACCAGCCTAATTTGTAGTACGCCGATTTATTATTTTTCTGAAGGCGTACTCCTTTTTCAAAATACACTATGGCAGAATCATAATTTTTCAGGTTGTCATAATATACATCTGCAATACCAAGAATGGGATGATAATCCGATTCATTGTCGAGATTCATGGCCTTGCGATAATTGGCAATAGATTCATCATTCATGTTAAGTTCATAATAGGCGTAGCCCAACTCAGAAAAAGCATCTGAATAAGTATCGTCGATCTCTACACAACTCTTCAGCGATTCTACGGCATCGCTGTATTTTCCCAATTCATTTTCGCTCCAGCCTTTATTGTAATAGAAAGTGGCGTCTTCAATATCTTCGGCCAGCGATGTGTATTTATTGTAATCAGCAAGCGCTTTTTCATAATCTTTTTTCTTGTAATAGCAATTGCCTCTTTCTTTATAAGCAAGGCCATATTCTCCATCTAAGTTGATTGCGCTGTTGAAGCGGGTCAAAGCATCATCATATTTTTTTAAACCCTCATATGCATATCCCATTTCAAAATTGGTGCTGGCTTTATCTTTCGGATTGTTCACCTCTTCTTTTTTCAATGCATTCAATGCATCATCATATTGTCCCAATTCGTTGTAGCACCAGCCTAACTGGTGCCAGGCTTCTCCATAAGATGCTTGTAATGCGACTGCTTTTTTAAAAGCTGCAACCGCATCGGTATATTTTTGATCTTTTTTGAGTGAAGTTCCTTTGTCAAACCATTCTTTAGCCGTGGTTTGTGCAGCGCAGTAAATAAATGAAAGGCTTAAAAGGCCAAGGGTGAACAAATACTTTTTCATAACCGGGAATTTTATATTTTGAAATTACATTATTTGACCGATGCTGCAATACCCAACGGTACGGATTTAATAAAACGATCATTCCGTATTGTATTGTAACTTTGCCAAAAATCAACGATCGTGAAAAAGATTCTTGTTGTAATAAGCATTTCTTTGGTTTTAATAATTGCTCTTCCGCAATTGGCAGGTGCACAATGTTCTATCTGTACAAAAACCGCCCAGCAATTAGGTGAAAAACCAGCTAAAGGGCTTAATGCCGGAATCATTTACCTCGCATTTGCGCCATTAGCTATCGGAGGATACCTGAGTTATCGCTGGTGGAAAAGCAATAAGCCTGTCTGATTTATTTACTCAAACGAGAATTGCGTTTTTATATTTCATAACTTAAGCGCTTTAAATAAGTGCTTATGAAGAAATTTTTTTTATTGGCAGTAGCATTCCCCATTTTTCTCGCTGCTCAGAACCAGCCTGCCGGCAAACAAGGACTTCCATCCATTGAAGAAAAAACCAAAGACTTGAAAAAATATGAAGGCTTCTTCAATTTTTATTGGGACCAGGCTACAGGAAAGATATTTTTAGAAGTAAATCAATTGGATTCAGAAATATTATACCTCGTTTCTTTACCTGCAGGATTAGGTTCAAATGATGTTGGATTGGATAGAGGGCTGGATGGTCCGGGCCGTATCGTAAAATTTGTAAAAACAGGTCCAAAGATCTTATTGGTTCAGCCTAATTACGGGTTCCGGGCTGTTACAGATGATGCCAATGAAAAAAGAGCTGTTGAAGAGTCATTTGCACAATCAGTATTGTGGGGATTTACAGTTGAAGCTGCAACAGGTGATCATTATCTTGTTGACGCCACTGATTTTTTATTGCGAGATGCTATGCAGGTCGTCAACCGGCTGCGCAGCAATAAACAGGGAAATTATGCGGTAGATAAAACCCGTTCGGCAATTTATCTGCCGTACACTAGAAATTTCCCGATGAACACCGAATTTGAAAGCACCATCACTTTTGTAAATTCAGATGGTAACATCGGAAGGTTTGTTCAATCCGTTACTCCTTCTCCGGATGCTATTACGTTGCGCATGCATCATTCTTTTGTTCAACTACCGGATAATGATTACCAGCCAAGGGTCTTTGATCCCCGCAGCAGCTACTTCGATATTTCTTATATGGATTACAGTACGCCTGTTTCGGAACCAATAAACAAATATTTTATTTGTCGTCATCGCCTCAAGAAAAAAGATCCGACTGCAGCCATGAGCGATCCGGTGAAACCGATCATTTATTATTTGGATAACGGAACACCGGAACCGATCCGCAGTGCATTGCTGGAAGGAGCCTCCTGGTGGAATCAGGCCTTTGAAGCGGCAGGATATAAAAATGCGTTCCAGGTAAAAGTTTTACCTGATGATGCCGACCCGATGGATATCCGGTACAACATGATCAATTGGGTGCATCGCTCTACAAGAGGCTGGAGTTATGGAGCCTCTGTCGTTGATCCAAGAACCGGTGAGATCATCAAAGGAAATGTAACATTAGGTTCGCTTCGGGTGCGGCAGGATTATTTGATCGCACAGGGATTGCTGGCGCCATTTGAAAATGGTATGCCTGCTGATGATAAAATGATGAAGATGGCATTGGCGAGATTGAAGCAATTAGCTGCGCATGAAGTGGGCCATACTCTCGGATTGCAACATAATTATATAGCCAGTGCAGATGGCAGAGCCAGCGTTATGGATTACCCGCATCCCGTTGTGCAGTTGAATAAAAAAGGAGATATCGATATTGGTAATGCTTATGATGATAAAATAGGAGAGTGGGATAAAGTTTCCATTACATGGGGCTACCAGGATTTTCCAAAAGGCACAGACGAACAAACGGCATTAAATAAAATTCTGAATGATGCACAAAAAAAACGTTTGGAATTTCTGACCGACCAGGATGCACGACCTGCCGGAAGTGTGCATCCGCAAACACATCTTTGGGATAATGGTTCCAATGCCGTAGATGAATTAAAAAATGTAATGAAGATCCGGGAAAAAGCCTTGTCGCAATTCGGAGAAAATAATATTCGCCTCGGAATGCCAATGGCGATGCTGGAAGATGTATTGGTGCCGGTATATTTTTTCCATCGCTACCAGTTGGAAGCGGCAACAAAAACGGTAGGAGGTATGTTTTATACCTATACAGTAAGAGGTGATGGAAGAATTGCCACACAGCCTGTAAGCAAGCAGGAACAAGAAAAGGCATTGAGTGCGATCATAGATTGTATTGACCCGAAAGTGCTGATGCTTCCTGGTAATATTGTAAAGATCATTCCACCCCGGCCTTCGGGTTACCGGCCCTCAGAAGAACTTTTTCGGAAAAGAACCGGCCTTGCATTCGACGCCTTATCTCCTGCCGAAACAGCCGCTGATCTGCCGTTTTCTTTTTTATTTAATTCAGAAAGATTGAACAGGATGATACAATTTGAAGCAGAGAACGGAGGATTGGGGGTTGCAGAAATGATAAATATACTTATCGATAAAACATGGAAAGCGCCGAGGCGCAGCGGGATGGAAGGATTGATACAAATGCAGACCGAACAGGTATTGTTGACCTATCTTCTTTCTACCGGAGTAAATGAGAATAATTCTTTCCTGGTGAGATCAGTGGTACAAAAAGCGATCAGTGATCTGAAAACTTTTATTGAGGCAGAACTTAAACAAACGATCAGCGATTCCTATAAAGCACACCTGATGCTGGCATTGGAAAGAATGAAAGCGCCGGAAAAAGCATCGCCGACCATTCATAAAGAAATTCCGCCCGGTGCGCCTATAGGTTGTGATTGGGATGAAGAATAAAATTGAAGAATTCTATTGGTGCCGTAAATGTGAGTCATCACAAAAGGGAGGCGTTTTGGTTTGTTTGCATTGGCAGAAATAAATTTCTTCCTCTTTATCAAACTGCACTTTCACACTTTTGAAAGGAGTTCCTTCAATTTCTTTATGCTTGCTGTCGCAAAAAGGTTGTTTTTCGCTCAGGCCGCAGCTGCACCAGGAATATACTTTTCCGGGCTCTACTTTTACAATAGCAGGCTCACAAGCTGCGATGATAGGTTTATCTAATTGCATGTATTAAAATTGAGCAATGAATTTATAAAGATTAAAATTGTTTTGCAGCGATAATTGTTCTATTTCTTTTGTAAGGCGATCCCGGTTGACATCTTTCATTCTTTTCTGTTGGATCAGCCAGTACGCTTTTTCTGCCAGCAGCCGGTATTTTTTTTCTGAAGAATGTATTTTTTGTAATTCATGCACGATGATGTCATATAATTCTTTTATTCCTTCTTTTTGTATAGCAATAGTTTTTATCACCGGCACTTCATGATAGTGAGTCCGAAACGCAGGAGCCAGCATTTGCCGCAGGTTTTTTACAAAAGCATCCGCATCGGGCCGATCGCTTTTATTTACTACAAAAACATCAGCGATCTCCATCAATCCGGCTTTCATCGTTTGCACTTCATCACCTGCTTCGGGCACCACAACAACAATGGTAACATCGGCAAGCCCTGCAATTTCTACTTCACTTTGGCCCACACCCACTGTTTCAATAATGATATGATCAAATCTGAATGCTTTCAACAGATCAGTGATCTCGATTATCTTCGGATGCAATCCACCCATCGAACCTCTTGTTGCTAATGAACGAATGAATACAGCAGGATGTGTGTACCATTCACTCATACGGATGCGATCACCAAGAACAGCTCCATGATTAAAAGGCGAGGAAGGATCTACACAAATAACGGCTACTTTTTTCCCGTCACGGATCATGCACCCGATCAGTGCATCTGTCAAAGTGCTTTTTCCCGCTCCCGGAGGGCCGGTGATGCCGATGATCTTTGTGCCTGCAGCAGAAATATTTTGAAGCAGCAATTCATAATCCGGCTGTTCGTTTTCTATAAACGATATACTTCGGGCCAATGCTTTTACATCACCGGATTTTAATTGCTTCAATAGTTCCTGCCACATGATTATTAGTTGCGATGTTGTAGGTTTACAAAAATATGGTGAACAAGTTACAGAATGATCCGATAACCATCAGTAGTTACAAAAATCGATGGCGGCCTGCTATTATTTTCACTTTGCTGGTAATCATGATGGCTTCGGTTTTTTTCTCCCGGTTCCTGCTGTCATTATCAATGATCGTTTTTGTTGCTTTTTCTGTTTTTCATCCGGATATAAAAAAACAATTTTCCGTTTTTTTCAATTCTCCTCTCTTATGGAGCATGAGCCTCCTTTTTTTTCTTCCGCTGATTTCCGGCTTGTGGTCAGGTGATCAAAACGAATGGTTAGAAGCCATAAAGATCAAAGCGCCGTTGATTGTAATGCCTTTTGCATTTGCTGCGCCTTTTGGATTATCGAAAAGGCAATGGCAGCAGCTGGCTTTTCTTTTTGTTGGTTGTGTTGTTCTCGCAACAATCTGGAGTATGAGTAATTATATTTTTGATGCAAAAGAAGTAAATGAAAACTACCTGCGTTCACAATTATTGGTCACTCCATTGGAAAATGATCATATTCGCTTCAGTTGGATGGTGGCGGTTTCGACCCTGGTATCTGTGTGGCTCTGGCTGGAAAATAGAAAAAAAAATAACAGAAATAATTGGCTGGTATTAATGCTCATTGGCTGGCAAATTATTTTTCTGCACATTTTGGCTGCACGAACAGGTTTGTTTTCTTTTTATTTAATGCTGTTGATAGCTGCGCTGGTATTTATCATTAAAAAATGGAAAACAGGAACAGGAATAATGTTATTGTTGCTGCTGTTGTTATTGCCGGTCATTGCTTATTTTAGTTTACCTACATTTCAAAACCGTGTGAAATATATTTTATATGATCTGCCATATTTCAGCAAAGGGCACTACAGTCCTGCAATGAATGATGCCGTACGAATAGTATCCATGAAAGCGGGATGGAATGTAATGAATGAACATTCTTTTTACGGTGTTGGTTTTGGCGATGTAATGAGTGAAACGAAAAAATGGTATGCAGTACATTATCCGCAGATGAAGGAGACAGATCAGATACTTCCTTCAGGGGAATGGCTATTGTATGGCGTTGCGTGTGGCTGGCCGGGACTGATCCTGTCCGGCATAGTGATTTTCATTCCATTTTTTATTAAAGTAAAAAATTATAAATGGCTGTGGGTAATGCTGAATGTTTCCGTGATGCTCGCTTTTCTTTCCGATATCATTTTTGAAGTTCAGTTCGGTGTATTTTTATATTCATTTTTTGTATTATGGTGGTGGAAGCTGACAACTGAATAGATCATGATTTATTGTATACAATAATTTTGCCGGTGAATTATTTTCGGGTTAAAAAACATAATACATTCTGTAAAAAATATTAACATTACAGGGCAATGACCAATTTCGTTCCCATATTTCCGCTCGGCATTGTAGTGTATCCGGGAGAAAACCTGAACCTGCATATTTTTGAACCGAGGTATAAGCAACTGATCAAAGAATGTTACCACAATAAAAAAGCATTTGGAATTCCAACAGTGATCGAAGAGCGAATTCAGGATTATGGTTCATTGGTAGCGATCACGGAAATCACAAAGCAGTATGAGAATGGCGAAATGGACATTAAAACGGAGGGGTCAAAAGTTTTTCGCATTTTAGAAGTGATCAAAGAAGTGCCGGATAAATTGTACAGCGGCGCTATTGTGAATTATCCTGAAAATTATGAGCAGGGAAATCCTGAGATAATGCGCAGGGTGATGAACAGCATCCGGGAATTGCACAAGCTCTTAAAAGTAAGTAAGGATTTTAAAAAGGAAGATACTGAACTAAAAACTTATGATGTAGCGCATCATGTCGGGCTTTCTTTGCAGGAAGAATATGAATTGCTCAGCCTGATGGATGAACGCCAGCGACAGGAATACCTGAAACGGCATTTGACAAAAGTGATACCGATGCTGGCCGAGATGGAGCAATTAAAAGAAAAAATAAAATTAAACGGTCATTTTAAAAACCTGGGCAGTTTTGATTTTGATGCCTGAAGGATATCAATAAATCATTTGCATGTCAGTTACACTCAGTCTTGATTTCGGAAACACAAGAAAAAAAGCCGCAGTTTTTCATAAATCAAAAATGAAAGAATCGGTAGTGATGAATGACGATTCAGCAGAATCCGTGCTGGCTCTCCTCAACAGGTTTCAGCCTAAAAGATCCATTTTGTCTTCTGTCATCAATCATAATCCGGCTATTGAAGAGTTGTTATCAGCGCAAACGCAGTTTCATAAATTAAATCATCTTTCTAAACTGCCATTTACCACGCCGGTGAGTAAGCCAGACACTATTGGCGCCGATCGGTTGGCGCTGGTCGCAGCGGCAGTGAAATTTTATCCAAAGAAAAATAATCTGGTGATCGGCCTGGGTACTTGTGTGACCTACAATTTCGTCAACAAGTTTCATGAATTTATCGGGGGCGCCATTTCTCCCGGGATGGAAATGCGATTAAGATCCATGAACCAATTCACCGCAAAACTACCGCTCATGGCTGCAGACAGCAATGTGCCATTGATCGGGTATGATACCCGAACTAATCTTCTCAGCGGTGCAGTGCTTGGAATGGCAAAAGAGATCGATGGTTTTATAGAAGCATATAAAGAGAAGTTCAGGAACTTTAACGTGCTTTTAACCGGTGGTGATTTAGTGTTTTTGGCTTCCCATCTGAAAAGCAAGATATTTGCGGACCCAGAACTAATTTTTAAAGGCCTTTATGCTATCAGTGAAGTCAACAACCTATGACCGGATCAAGACGCTTTTCTTTAACCATAAAACGCTTCTTGTAATTTTATTTGCTTATCTAATGTCTCTTCCGCAGAGCGGGTGGACACAGGATAATTCTCCTTATTCCAGGTACGGACTTGGTGATATTGTTCCCCCTACCAACGTCAGCAATCGCAGCATGGGCGGCATTGCTGCAGGATATTCCGATCCGCTTTCCATCAATTTCAGCAACCCGGCAACCTATGCGTTGTTTCAGGCTAAAAAAGAAGAAAATTCAAAAAAACTTTCCTGGGGACGAGCTTTACTTGATCTTGGAGTGAATCTTGAGAATCGCACCCTGAGAGAAAAAAATATTGCCGATAAATTTGTTGCCAAAAATGCGTTATTCTCTTACCTGCAGGTAGGCCTGCCTGTGCGGGAAAATTTAGGAATAAGTTTTGGGTTACGTCCAGTTACCCGCATCAGTTATAAGATCAACCAGGTTGGGCTGTTATATGACCCCAATACCCAACAACCCATAGACAGCGCATTGACAGAATATACCGGCGATGGAGGTTCGTATCTTGCTACTTTCGGTGCGGGGTATAAGATCATAAAGAATCTCAGCATTGGTTTTAATGCAGGATATTTATTCGGAAAAAAAGATTACTCTACTAAAAGAACTTTTCTGAATGACTCTGTGCAATACGAACAATCCAATCATGAAACAAAAACTTCATTTGGAAATGTTTTTTTTAATGCCGGCATACAATATTATGCGCAGTTAAAAAACAATGTCAGGCTTACTATCGGCGCTTATGGAAACCTGGAACGACATCTTAATGCCACACAGGATGTCATCCGGGAAACATTTGTAAGAGATCCTTCGCAAGGTGATATTCGCCTGGACAGCGTCTTTGAACAAAAAGGTATCAAGGGAACGATCATTTATCCTGCATCATTGGGTGTTGGGTTTACTTTTGAAAAACCATCAAACGGAAAAAGCCGGGGATGGCAATTTGGAATGGATTTCGTGCAATCACAATGGAATAATTACAGGTATTATGATGAGGTAGACTCGGTGCATAATAAATGGGAGCTTAGATTCGGAGGGCAACTGTGGCCGGCCGTTACTTCAACCAAAAATAATTATTGGAGTTTTGTTTCTTACCGGGCGGGGTTTTTTATTGGGCCGGATTACCTGAGAATTCAAAACAAATTACAGCAATATGGTATCTCACTGGGTGTCGGGCTTCCGATCGCTTACACCCGTCAGAATCCCAACCAGACCACCGTGATCAATGTGACTGCTGAATACATCAAAAGAGGAAATAACACTAACTTGCTCAAAGAAAATCTATTCAGGCTTTCCTTTGGATTTTCATTAAGTGATCTGTGGTTCATCAAGCGTAAGTATGATTAGAATAAATAAATTTTGGATCAACATATTTTGCACAGCAGCCTTACTATCAGGCTGCTGTTTCGTTATTGGCTGTGAGAACGATACTAAAAAGATCAATGACTGGACGAGGAATAAAACAATGACGGAAGAAGCCACCGACATTGTTAGTTATTTCAGTGATCATGGTATTATGAAAGCAAAATTGACTGCGCCGTACATGTTAAGAGTATTGGCTGATACAGTTTATATAGAATTTCCGCATTCGCTCCATATCGATTTTTATGACAGCAGTAAAAACATAGAAACCAAACTGGATGCTTTGTATGGAAAATATTTTGAAACACTCAACAAAGCATATTTACGGGATAGTGTCATTGTCATCAATGTAAAAGGCGATACATTGACAAGCCCGGATCTTTGGTGGGATCAGAACATGAAAATGTTTTATACTGATAGTGTGGCTCAATATCACACAAAAGACAAACATATTACCGGTGGTAAAGGGTTGCGTGCTACGCAAGACCTGAGCAGCGTTATCTTCAAAGAGCCAACCGGCACTGTGCTGGTCACCGATTCATTGTATCAGCAATAAATTTTTACAGCCTCTGAACTATTTTCTCTATTTGCTGTTTCATTCATATATTTCAAATTAAAATTATAAGGGTATGGAATATCGTCGTATGGGTAAAACGGGTTTACAGCTCAGCATTCTTTCATTTGGCAGTTGGGTGAGTTTTCATAAGCAGATCAATGATAATAGTGCAGATGAACTGATGGGTGTTGCTTATGACAAAGGCATCAATTTTTTTGATAATGCTGAAGTATATGCATTGGGGGAAAGCGAGAAGATGATGGGCCGTGTTTTAAAAAAGAAGAACTGGGATCGCACTTCATATGTGATCAGCAGTAAAGTATTCTGGGGTTGGCATGGAAAACAAAATAAACCCAATCAAACCGGGTTGAGCAGAAAGCATATAGTTGAGGCATGCCATGAAGCGTTGCAACGACTGCAGGTAGATTATCTCGATATTTTTTTCTGTCATCGTCCTGATAAAAATGTTCCCATAGAAGAAGTGGTGTGGACGATGAACATTTTAATACAACAGGGAAAAATTTTGTACTGGGGTACCAGCGAATGGAGTGGCGTGGAAATAATGGAAGCACACCGGGTCGCCCATCAATACAACCTGATCGGTCCATCAGTGGAGCAGCCGCAATACAATTTATTTGAACGTAATAAAATGGAAAATGAATTCCTGATGGTTTTTCGTACTGTAGGAATGGGCACTACGATCTGGAGTCCGTTAGCCAGCGGATTGTTGAGCGGGAAATATATTCAGGGTATTCCGGAAGACAGCCGTTTTGCATTGACAGGGTTTGACTGGTTGAAAGACCGATGGATGAAAGAACATTTTTTGGATATAGTAAAACGACTGGACAACCTTGCCCGAAATCTAAATATTTCGCTGGCACAATTGAGCATTGCCTGGTGTATTAAAAACCCAAATGTTACTACGGCTATTTTAGGCGCAACAAAAAAAGAACAGCTATTAGAAAATCTTGGTGCTTTGGAAGCAAAAGAAAAACTGACAGAAGAAATAATACAGCAAATAGACGAGATCGTACAGACAAAACCACAATTACCGGAATACTAAAAACGAAACAGCCCTGCTGTACGCAAGACTGTTTCAATACTTTGAGATCGAAGTCTTAACCTTTGGCGTTTTTCAGGTTATCAGGATCGTTCGGCTCAAGGTAGTGTTTTCAGTTGGATATCTGGATCGAAACGGGACGCTGGTTTTTCAAAGTTCTCTTTCACTACTCTATTAAGAACAGGAAAGAAAGTTGATTGATATGGATTTTAAATTGGTTTTTTAGGATTGTTGGAAATTTTTTGGCTTTTTGAATATTGGATTTCGCAGGGTTCCGTACCAATCAACTTCGAATCAAAAATAGTTTTCACATTTCTTTCACCATAGAGCAAATGTGCCCGATTATTAAACGCATAAAATCGGCAAAACAAGCGTAATCCTACGAAAACATCCACGTATAAGACCGAACCGAATTGTTATCTTCAATCTTCAATCTATTCAGTATGTCATTTTTGAATAAAACCATTTTCATCACCGGTGCTAGCCGCGGCATTGGCAAAGCCATCGGGTTACGACTGGCAAAAGAAGGAGCAAACATTGTGATCGCCGCTAAATCCACTGAAGAAAATCCAAAACTCGGCGGAACCATTTTTTCTGCTGCAGCAGAAATGGAAAAAGCCGGTGGTAATGCATTGGCTGTGCAATGCGATATCCGTTTTGAAGACCAGATCCAAAATGCTGTGGACAAAACGATAGAAAAATTTGGGGGTATTGATATGCTGGTAAATAATGCATCTGCAATTTCTTTAACAGCTACTGAGCAAACTGAACCAAAGCGTTTCGACCTGATGTATGATATTAATGTGCGGGGAACTTTTTTTGTAACAAAAGCCTGTATTCCGCATTTGAAAAAATCATCGAATGCACATATCCTCACTTTATCTCCACCGGTAAACATGAACCCGAAATGGTTTTCCAGGCACCTGGCATACACAATGACCAAATACAACATGAGCATGATGGCTATGGGCTGGGCTGCAGAACTGAAGAAATATAACATTGCATCAAATGCACTGTGGCCAAAGACAACGATTGATACCGCGGCCGTCAGAAACTTGTTAGGCGGAGAAGCGCTGGCAAAAATGAGCCGCACTCCGGAAATATTGGCCGATGCTGTATATTATATTTTCAGTAAATCGCCGGTAGCATGCAGCGGTAATTGTTTTATTGATGAAGAAGTTTTTGCTGCGGAAGGCATTACTGATTTAAGTAAATATTCTGTTGTAAGCGGCGCACAATTATATAAGGATTTGTTTGTGGAATAGTTTTTCTATAAAGTGTTTGTTAACAGGAGTGGAATCTGAAAATTTGCCGATCACTTTTTTTTAAGTTAAATTCGCTTGCCAAAAAAATGGCCATCCCGTAGAAACGGAACGGCCTTTAACGATTGCTTGCCATTAGAAAATCTTTATAGCGCTTAGCTTATTTGTTGTTTGTTTATTTAGCCTCTGCGATCTTGCCCTTCTGACGATTGCTGCCGTATGCAAAATCTGTTTGTTTGATGAAAGTAGTGCATTGGAATATGCTGCTGAAAATATATTGCCGGGTATTTTATTATCTCAAAAGCAATGTATCGCAGCTAAAACCTTGTGTGTGTTTGGTTTCAACAAAATTTTATAATGATGTCCACCCGAAATACCGATATATTATTTCAATTAATTCGTTCGCTGGAAAAATCAGAAAAAAGACATTTTAAGCTTTATATCAAAAGAAGTTCCGGCAACAGCGACCTGAAGATCATCCGCCTTTTTGATGTGTTGGATAAACTGTCAGACTATGATGAGGTAGTCGTGCTTAAAAAAATGCCGGGAGTTACCAAACCTCAGCTCAATAATTTAAAACAACATTTGTATAAACAATTGCTGGCAGGGCTCCGGCTGTTAAAAACAAATGATACTACCGATCTGCAGTTGAGCGAATTGCTGGATTATGGCCGGGTTTTGTATAACAAAGGCCTGATTTTACAAGCGCTGAAACAACTGGAAAAGGCAAAAGAACTTGCCCGTGAAAAGCATAAATTCAATTACCTGGCACAGGTTATTTCACTGGAGAAAAAAATTGAAACATTACATATCACACGCAGTTCATTGGAAAAAGTACAGGAGCTTACTACCGAAGCTTCTGAGATCAGTTGGCATATTGATAGCGTAGTGAAGCTTTCTAACCTGGCTTTGTTATTATACAATTGGTATGTTAAGAATGGCCATGCCCGCAATCAACAGGATGAGGCCGGCATCCGTGAATTTTTTACAAAGCAGTTGCCAGAGCATCCTGAAACTATCACTGACTTTTATGAATTACTATATCTGTATCAAAGTTATTGCTGGTATGCGTTCATTCGCCAGGATTTTTTGATGTATTACCGATACAGTAAAAAATGGATCGAACTGTATCGGAAAGAGCCGCTCATGGTTTCGGTGGAAACAGGGCATTATATAAAAGGAATGCACAACCTTCTTAACGCACATTTTGTATTGCGTAATTTCAAAGAATTTGAGATCGCATTGAAAGAGTTTGAAAACTTTCTTCAAACGCCAAAAGCAGGGCAGCACGAAAATTTCTACATACACACCTTTGTTTATATCAATAGCGCCAAGATCAACCAGCATTTAATGCAGGGAACTTTTAAAGAAGGACTAAAATTAATTCCTGAACTGGGACAAAAACTTCAGGAGTATGCGCTTTTCGTTGACAGGCACCGTATCCTTGTTTTCAATTATAAAATTGCAACGCTGTATTTCGGCAGCGGAGATTATTCAACAGCTATCGATTATTTACAGAAGATCATACACGGTTCCGATGAATTACGGATCGACCTGCAATGCTATGCCCGTTTGGTACATTTGCTGGCGCATTATGAATTAGGCAATGAAGAGATCATTGAATCGCTAAGCCGCTCTACGTATCGCTTTATGGCAAAAATGAAAAACCTGACAGTGGTGGAAGAAGCAATATTTCGTTTTTTACGAAAATCATTTGAGTTAAAACCGGCACAACTAAAACCTGAATTGGAAAAATTGCTCAGCGACATAAAGCACCTGGAAAAAAATCGTTTTCAGACCCGATCCTTCGCTTATCTCGATATCATCTCCTGGCTGGAAAGTAAAGTATATAATAAACCAATGAGCGAGATCATTTATAATAAATACTTACAAAGCAAACATAAGAACTAAACTATTTCAATAAAAAAACTGCACCATCATAGTGCAGTTTTTTTATAAAAATTAATAACGATCTTTTAGTTCACAACATTGATCTCCATTTGATCCACATAACGGGTGTTTTGTTTTACCTGGAAGGATACAGTTTTTCCTGTTTTTCTTTCCGATACTTCAAATGTTACAGGGCCGTTGATCTCATCTACATTCAGCAAAAACTTTTTAGAGAAAATTTCAGCTTTTACGTTTTCGCTGTAGAGGGAATTGTCATATTCGTCTTTCACGGTAATGCGGTATTGCCCTTCATTGGTACTTCCATTGATGTTCAATTCCAGTAAAGGTTTGTAACCGATCTTGCCGACATATTTCAATTCTACAGGCAATTCAGGATTTTTTTCAGCAGCTTTAGCAGCGGATATTCCGGCTACAGAAAAAATAGTGAAAAACGCAATGAGGATAAGACGATTGTTTCTGAATACTCTTTTCATAGTTACACTGTTTTAGTTAAAAAAATGTTTCAAAAAATTTTAATGGAGCACAATCGTATGGCAGCAGTCAGTGGCAAGTGAATATGACAAGCGGGAATTAAACGAAGAGCGGCGCTCTGTATCCGGTTAGCTATTTCGGATGATTCAATTTAAAGATCGTTGCCGTTTGATGATGTAAAAGTAGTAGCCAATTTCAGCAGGAACAAATCAACTTACGTTGTTCGCAAACATCCCCAACTGAAGAATTACTCTTCAAAGCTTTAGAACTCAAATAGTTTCAAAAAGTTTCTGATGATGCCCAAAGGAAAAATGAAACAATTGTTATTACTGGCGTTAAGATTTTTTTTTAGCCTTTCAAGAAAGGCTATTAAAATTTTACATTAGATATAAAATTCATCAATACCTATTCATGGATCTTCTCCGGCCTCATTTGCGGAAATAACAACACATCTTGAATCGAAGGTTGATTGGTAAGTAACATACAAATACGATCAATTCCTAATCCAATTCCGGAAGTGGGAGGCATTCCATATTCCAATGCCCGCAGAAAATCATAATCAATGTACATGGCTTCTTCATCACCACGTTCCATCAGGCGAACCTGTTCTTCAAAACGTTCCCGCTGATCAATAGGATCGTTCAACTCACTGTAAGCATTGGCAATTTCTTTTCCATTTACGATCAATTCAAATCGCTCTACCAATCCTCTTTCACTGCGGTGTTTTTTTGTGAGTGGACTCATCTCTACTGGATAATCAATGATGAAAGTTGGCTGCACATAATGATGTTCGCATTTAGCGCCGAAGATAGCATCGATCAATTTTCCTTTGCCCATGGTTTTATCCACTTCAATATGCATTTGTTTGCAGGCAGAGCGAAGATGTTCTTCCGTCATTTTGCTGACATCAAAACCGGTATGTTCCCGAATTGAATCGTAAATGCTGATGCGTTTATACGGAGCTTTGAAAGAA
>DASZPW010000012.1:0-1954 GCA_035550155.1 Chitinophagaceae bacterium
ATTGGCTTAATTTTGCTCTATAGAAAAGCAAATTATGTTGACACATCTTTGTTACTTAGTTCAACTTTTTTTGTGTCTTTTTTTTCGCTGCTTTTTTCTTTATTTGTAGCTTCACTTTCTTTAATATTCAGAAATTGGCAATACCCTTTATTGATTTATTATGCATATGTTATTGTAGAAAGTTTTGTCGTTTATCAATTCAGAGAAAGTTACCCATGGGTTGTTTATCTTCCTTTTAATTTATCAATCTCAATTTTTCAATTTGAAATAAACATCAAAACATCAAGCGACTATTTAGTTGCGGGAAGTTTATTACTTCTGTTTTTCTTTTTAATCACCTCAGTTTCTTTCTATATTTTTAAAAAAGCGGATCTTTAATTTAAAATTCCTTTCCTCCTTATTTTCAGTATCATTATTCCACGGCCATAGCTCCTTCCACCAACACCGTCACTTTGTTGTTTAAAACTTCCACAAATCCGCCCTGGATCTCAAATTGAGAAAATTCGTTTTGTTTATTTTTCAAAACTTTTAATCGCCCGGACTTTAATGCGCTTACCAACGGTGCATGTTTTTCCAATACTTCAAAACTGCCGCTGATGCCCGGCATCTGAACGCCGTACACTTCGCCGCTGTATATTTTCTTTTCCGGGGTTAAAATTTCAAGATTCATAATGTGCCAATTTGCAGATTTGCAAAGGTGCAAATTCAGTTTCTCGTTACGCAAATGGCCATTTGCATATTGGCACATTTGCTAATTTGCTAATTATCCCTGCGCCGCTGCCAACAGTTTCTTACCTTTTTCTATTGCATCATCAATAGAACCAACCAGGTTGAATGCTGCTTCAGGATATTCATCCACTTCGCCGTCCATGATCATGTTAAAGCCACGGATCGTTTCTTCAATAGGAACCAACACGCCTTTCAAACCGGTGAATGCTTCTGCCACATGGAAAGGCTGCGATAAGAAACGCTGTACTTTTCTTGCTCTTGCCACGGTCAGTTTATCTTCATCACTCAATTCATCCAGGCCAAGAATAGCGATGATGTCTTGTAATTCTTTATAGCGTTGTAAAATTAATTTTACCCTGTTTGCACAGTTATAGTGAACATCTCCGACAATTTTCGGAGTAAGGATCCGTGATGTTGAATCCAAAGGATCCACAGCCGGATAAATTCCAAGGTCAGCAATTTTTCTTGACAATACGGTTGTAGCGTCAAGGTGAGCAAAGGTTGTTGCCGGAGCCGGATCGGTCAGGTCATCTGCTGGTACATACACAGCTTGCACCGAAGTAATAGATCCGTTCTTGGTGGAAGTGATCCGTTCCTGCATCAATCCCATTTCTGTTGCCAATGTCGGTTGATATCCTACAGCGGATGGCATACGGCCCAACAGAGCTGATACTTCAGAACCGGCCTGGGTGAAACGGAAGATATTATCAACGAAGAACAAAATGTCACGGCCCTTACCCTGCCCATCACCATCACGATAGTATTCAGCGATGGTCAAACCGCTCAATGCTACTCTTGCTCTTGCTCCGGGTGGTTCGTTCATTTGTCCGAATACGAATGTTGCTTTTGAATCGGAGAGATCTTTCATATTCACTTTGCTGAGATCCCATCCCCCTTTTTCCATACTATGTTTGAAATCATCACCATACTTCATAATGCCCGCCTCGATCATTTCACGCATCAGGTCATTTCCCTCCCGGGTTCTTTCACCTACACCGGCGAATACTGATAAACCGGAATATGCTTTCGCAATATTGTTGATCAATTCCTGGATCAACACTGTTTTTCCCACTCCGGCACCACCGAACAACCCGATCTTTCCTCCTTTTGCATACGGCTCAATAAGGTCAATCACTTTAATACCGGTAAATAAAACCTCGGAAGAAGTACTGAGATTTTCAAAGGCGGGAGGTTTACTGTGAATAGGCCTTCCATTTTCTTTGGA
>DASZPW010000013.1:0-2615 GCA_035550155.1 Chitinophagaceae bacterium
GGATGCTGATCCATCAATAAAATCCCACAGGCGTTCTTCGATATGTTTTTGAGTTTCCATAATCAATTTTTTAATTTAAATCTTTTACTTCCACGGCAAAATGGGTTTCCATTTTTTCTTTCAGCCGCTGCCGGGCACGGTGTAATCTTACTTTCGCTGTCTTGGGATCCAATCCTAATATTTTTCCTATTTCATCCAGGCTTTGTTCCGCTTTATAAAACAAAGTTATGATCTCTGCATCATCGGGGTTAAGTAAGGCAATGGCCTCATTTACCATATTTGTCCTTGACTTTTGTTCTACCAGGTTTGCCCTAAACCCGGAATCCTTGCTGTCTGCCACTTCAAACACTTTTTCATGATCCAAAGAATACGTTTCTAATTTCTTTTTCCTCAGAAAAGTGATACAAGTCGTATTTACAATAGTATACAGCCAGGTGCTGAATTTAGATGCCCCTCTGAAATCTGCCAAAGAACGATACGCCTTAATAAATATATCCTGCGACACTTCCTCTGCGTCTTCCCGGTTTTTGGTAAAACGCATGGCAAGAGTGAATACATAGTTCTGATAACGCTCTACAAGACCGGCATAGGCTTGCTGATCGCCATTGATCACTTTACCAATGATTTCATTATCACTAAGTCCGGTTGACATTCTGTGTAATAAGACTACACTATATTAGTGCAGGTTACAGTACAAATTACGGATATTTAATGGCTGTAACCTTGATTTGCCGCATGTAGTCATAGTAATTGTAAAACGATTCAGAAAAAGTTCTTTTAACACTGTGTAACCTCGATTAAAGAGAGGTAGTCAAAAAGAACAGAAACAAATTTTTTAAAAATAAAATTTACAATTATGCGAGCTTCAGAAATGTTAGTTGCCGTTCTAATTCCGCTGGGTTTTTTCCTCCTGGTATTTGGGATTATCTATATGTACAAAAAAGAGAACCTGGCAATGATCGAAAAAGGAATGAACCCGAAAGAAAACCGGAATCGGCCTGCTCCATATAAGAATCTGAAATGGGCTCTTCTTTTGATAGGGGCTGGTTGCGGCTTACTGTTAGCCTTTATCCTGGATGGCTATATTTTGAAACATAGCTACACTACGGAGACCTTTGGTGGTAACACCTATACAAACCAGACTGATAATGTAGCCGCTATCTACTTTGCCCTGATCGCTATCGGTGGAGGCCTGGGATTATTCGGCTCATATCGTATCGAAAAACAATGGTGGGAAAGAAACGAGAGCAAACAATCATAAAGGATCAATTATCTCCGATCAACGAAAGCAATCCCCGGCAAGGATTGCTTTTATTTTTCCAATACCTGCAATGCTTTTTTGATTACTGCATCATCCATATTCAGCACTTCATAAAATCCTTCGTTTCTCCATTTGAACCGGGCCAGGTTTGCTTTCAATCTTTTCTCCAATGATTCTTTATCCGTTTCCGGAACGGATTTCAGATTCACTGTATCCTGTGAGGCGTATTTGACCAATTGTTGCCACATTTCATTATCATTATTGAAGTGCTTGATAAAATCCTGTGGCGTGGCATATTGCTGCACCAGTGATTTATGCTGCAAATAATAGAGGTAAACAAACTTATAAAGAGTGCCATCCAGCAATATTTTAGCAGAACTGCGTTGGTAGGTGCTTGTATCTAATGGTACAAAAATATCGGGCATGATGCCGCCACCCCCATATACAATATTACCCTTTGGAGTTTTGTATTCTCTGCCATTGCTGATCTTGTTGGAGTCGGCATACAGTGCTTCGCCATCTGAATAACGTTGCCAGATCTCATCCATATATTCTTTTTTTCCTTTATCATAAGGCCGCTGGATGCTGCGGCCCAATGGTGTATAGTACCGGGCAATCGTTAGCCTTAGTGCCGAACCGTCGCTCAAAGGATATTGCTGCTGCACTAAACCTTTTCCAAATGTTCGACGGCCGATTATTTTTGCCCTGTCCCAATCCTGCAAAGCACCAGCCAATACTTCACTGGCACTGGCCGTTAATTCATCCACTAACACAGTAAGCTTTCCTGTTTCGAAGAGTCCGGGCCGTTTCGCTTTATATTCCTGCTTGGGCGAATTGATGCCTTTGGTATAAACGATCAGTTTATTATCATCCAGGAATTCGTCGGCAATATCCACTGCTTCATTCATGAACCCGCCGCCATTCCCCCGCAAATCAAGGATCAGCTGCTGCATTCCCTGTTTTTGCAGTGCTTCCAGAGATTTCATGAAATCGATATATGTCTGTTCCGAAAATTTGTTCAGTTTGATGTATCCGGTTTGCGGATCGATCATATAAGAGGCGTCAACCGAAGATACCGGGATCATATCTCTTGTCACGGTGCTGTTGAAAACCTTGCTGTCACGCATGATCTGCAAAACGGTCTTTGAACCCTGTACGCCCCTGATAAGTTTTTTAATGTCATCGGCTGACATGTTTTTTCGGGTAAGTAAAGAATCATCTGCTTTTAGAATTTTATCGCCGATCTGCAATCCTGCTTTATCGCCCGGCCCTTCCGGGATCACATATAACACATTTATTGTATCGTTGAAAATATTGAACTCTATGCCGATGCCTTCAAATTGGCCGTCAAGGT
>DASZPW010000014.1:0-2151 GCA_035550155.1 Chitinophagaceae bacterium
GTATTGACGTTCGCTTTGCCGGTCAGGTTGTAGCTACGAAAGGAAAAGCAATGACAAAAGTAGATTCAGTTCAATTGAGGAAAAACGTAGAAAAATTATTGCAGCAGGCACAACAGATGCAGAGCGATACCACTTTTACTACCAATCAAACAATTGAAAAGCCGATAATGACTAAAGATACGTTGGACGAGAATGATGATAAGCTGGAAAATACTGGTAAAACCCCGGATCCTGCCCCTTTGAAATCTTCTTTAAAGCCAAAACCTGATGAAAAGTCAAAAAAACCAAAAGCAGTAATGCCTAAAAAGAATTAAAAAATTATTTGTAAGCATGCAATTTGTAAACAACTAAAAACAGCATACTATGAACAACGAACAACCCATTATTGTCGGTCTTGACATTGGAACAACCAAGATCGCTGTCATTGCCGGGAGAAAAAATGAATTCGGCAAATTGGAAATACTCGGCTTTGGCCGTGCTAATAGCAATGGTGTGAAGCATGGACAGGTGCTCAACATTGATGAAACTATCAAAGCCATTAAAACAGCACTGGATGACTGCCTCGCTTCCAATCCCAATCTTAGTTTCAAAGAAGTGTATGTCGGAGTGGCCGGGCATCACATAAAAAGTTTGCAAACAAGAGGAGATATTGTGCGGCAAAACACCGAGAATGAGATCACGCAGAGTGAGATTGATCAGCTCATCGAAGATCAATACAAAACATATATTCCTGCCGGCGACCAGATCATTGATGTGATCCCGCAGGAATTTACCGTGGATAATTTTCAAAACATTCCTAATCCCATCGGGTATGGCGGCGTGAAAGTGGGAGCGAATTTCCACATCATCACCGGAGATAAGAATGCGATAAAGAATATTAACCGCAGCGTCATGAAAGCCGGGTTATTGACAAAAGACCTGGTGCTGCAACCATTGGCTTCTTCCTCGGCTGTCATGGGACAGGAAGATCTTGAATCCGGAGTAGCCATTGTAGATATTGGTGGTGGAACAACTGACCTCGCTGTTTTCTATGAAGGCATTTTGAAACATACTGCTGTAATTCCTTTTGCAGGTGAAAATATCACTAATGATATCAAAACCGGTTTAGGTGTGTTGAAGACACAAGCAGAAGCCATGAAAGTTCAGTTCGGCAGTGCATTAGCGAATGAAGCAAAATCGAATGCATATATCACTATTCCGGGATTGCGGGGAATGCCAGCGAAGGAGATCAGCGTAAAAAACCTGGCCAACATTATCCAGGCAAGAATGAGTGAGATTCTCGACTTTGTCACTTATCATCTGAAACAAGTTGGCCTTGATAACAAAGCATTGAACGGCGGAGTAGTGATGACCGGTGGCGGATCACAATTGAAACATTTGATCCAGCTTACTGAATATGTAACCGGTTTACCTGCAAGAATTGGTTTCCCCAATGAACATTTGGCCGCAGGTCATATTGAAGAATTAGCAAAACCCACATACTCCACATGTATCGGTCTTATCCTGAAAGGCTATGATGATTACGAGCACAACCGCAAGCAATTTGAAAAAGATTACAAGAAAGTAGACGTGCCCGATGGATTGAAAAAAGCAGAAGGAGAAGAAGTGCTGGTAGATGCTGAAGGAGAAATAAGCAAAGAAAAAGTGAAGGATAGAGGTAACCTAAAAAATTTCTGGGGCAAATTCAAAGACGGCATCATCGATCTGTTCAAAGAAGAAGAAGATAAACACCTTTAAAATTAAAAAGTAAAAAGTCAAAAAAGAGAACTGTATTTTTCATTTTGACTTTTGAATTTAAAAAAACAAACCCTTATTAAAACTCAAAGTCTATGATACATTTTGATCTGCCAAAAGAAAAATCATCCATCATTAAAGTGATCGGTGTAGGTGGCGGCGGTGGCAACGCAGTGAACTATATGTTCAGCCAGGGAATTGATGGTGTCAATTTTATTATTTGCAATACCGATGCGCAGGCATTGGCTAATAGTCATATTCCCAACCGTGTTCAATTAGGTCCCCATCTTACACAAGGATTGGGTGCCGGCGCTAATCCTGAAATAGGACGCCAGGCAACCGAAGAATCTTTGGAAGAGATCAAACGCATTCTTGAAGTAAACACCAAGATGGCGTTCATCACGGTAGGTATGGGCG
>DASZPW010000015.1:0-3091 GCA_035550155.1 Chitinophagaceae bacterium
TGATGAAATGGAAAGACTGATAGAACAGGAGAGAAAGAGCGGCGTTTTTCTTACGGTGCTTGGATTTGGTATGGGAAATTATAAAGACAGTAAAATGGAAAAGCTGGCCGATAAAGGCAACGGTAATCATGCTTACATTGATCAGTTGAGCGAGGCCAAAAAAGTTTTGGTGAATGAATTTGGCGGAACGCTTTTCACTATTGCCAAAGATGTAAAGCTGCAGATCGAATTCAACCCGGCAAAAGTTCAGGGTTATCGGTTGATCGGTTATGAGAACCGGTTATTGAATAAAGAAGATTTTAATAATGATAAAAAAGATGCTGGTGAATTAGGAAGCGGTCATACGGTTACGGCACTCTACGAAATTATTCCGGCAGGAGTGAAGAGTGATTTCCTGGAAAAAGTGGATCCGTTGAAATATCAAAACAATGTTGTTCCATTGAGTAAGTCTTCACATTCCGATGAAATGATGACAGTGAAATTCCGCTACAAAGCTCCGGATGGAGATGTAAGCAAGTTGATCGAGCACCCGGTTTTGGATGAACAGATTCCTGTTGCAAAAACTTCTGACAATTTTCGTTTTGCAGCATCTGTTGCTGAGTTTGGAATGTTGCTTCGCAATTCAGAATTCAAATCGAATGCCTCTTTTTCCAATGTGCTGGCATTGGCCAAAAAAGCAAAAGGAAATGATGAAGAAGGGTATCGTTCTGAATTTATTCGCCTGGTCCAAAGTGCCGAACCATTAGCGAAAGAAAAAGATAAAAGCGATGATGATAAAGTAGTGAGCGGGAATTGAGAATTATGAATTAAGAATTAAAAAATTGCCGGATGAAATTGTTTCAAAGTACATTAGGTATGCCATACTTTAAGATGATTACTGAGTTTGAAGATGAGCTACGAAGTATGGTATACCCTGGTTACTATCCTTTAAATGCCGGATGAAATTGCTCTAATGTTTTTCTTAAAAAGTCCCGGTTGAGGTGTGTGTAGATCTCAGTGGTGGTAATATTTTCATGGCCGAGCATTTCCTGCACTGCCCTGAGATCGGCGCCGCCTTCAATTAAATGCGTCGCAAAAGAATGGCGGAATGTATGAGGTGAAATATTTTTTTTGATCCCCGCTTTTTTTGCCAGGTCTTTTATGACCAGGAAGATCATTACTCTCGACATTTTTGTACCACGGTTGTTTAAAAATAAAATGTCTTCATGGCCGGGTTTCACAGGAATATGAACCCGAATATCATTTTTATAAATGTTAATGTATTTAATGGCGCTGCTTCCCACCGGCACCAATCGTTCCTTGTCAGCTTTGCCGATCACACGAATAAAACCAACATCAAGATATAACTGGGAAATTTTTAAGTTTACTACTTCACTTACCCGCAAGCCGCAACTGTACAGCGTTTCCAGAATTGCTTTGTTTCTTCCTCCTTCGGGTTTGCTCAGGTCAATTTGCGCAATGATATTCTCGATCTCTTCGAAGCTTAATACATCAGGCAGTGCTCTTTTTAGTTTTGGTGCTTCCAATAAAATAGTCGGATCTTTTTTTGAAATATTTTCTACCTGGCAATATTTGTAAAAAGCACGGATGCCGGAGATCATTCTTGCCTGTGATGTGGCGGTCATTCCGAGTTGGGCCGTCCATTTAATGAATTGCTGAAGGTCTTTCAATGCAAGCTCATCGGGATTTTTCAATATTTTTTTTTCCTGCAGGAACTGGATGAGTTTATCAATATCTCTCAGGTAAGCTTCCACGGAATTATCTGAAAGAGATTTTTCCAGTTGCAGGTAAGCTTTGAATCCTTTTTTATAGGGCTCCCACATTTTTTAAAATTCAAATAACAAAAAACAAATTCCGGCAATTGAATTTGGTTTCCCTTTTTTATTTATTTGGAATTTGAGATTTGATCTTTGTTACTTAGTAAAATTATTGTAGCGTAATACTTTTCTCTAATTCCTTCCATCCTTCATTTAATTTTACTTTGACCCAGATACGTGACGGAGAAATATTCACAGAGTCTAATGTTTTATGGATCGCATCAAAATCAAACTGAAGCTGTTCGCCCAGCGTCATCATCGCTTTTTTCCCGGTCGCCATTTCTTCCACAAAAATATTTCCCTGGTCGGTGTATGCCACCATGCCTTCTGCTACAGAAAACTTCGGGTCAAGATTATTGATAGCACGGGCAGATCTTGCAATGCTTTTTGATTTATCAAACGGTATTTTCAGATAATAACCACGGCCATTGTTGCAATCATTGAACAATAACCACGCATAACTTGTGTCTATAATGATGCATCTCACATAATGTTTATTCAGGCGTACTACATCGCCAATCATATCCGGCAGATCCATTTTTCGATTATATCCCATACCGCTGTAACTCCAGATCAACGTATCGGCTACACAATCTTTAGCACTGATATACACATAAGGTTTGAGTGGATGATGATCGTTGGAGAATTTCAATGTATCTTTTAAGCAGGCGGTGTCACAAAATGTAACCGGGCCGGTAGATGATTTGCAACCACCCGAAGCAAAGGCGATAAAACCTGCAATGAACAAAGCCAGGATTATTCTCATAATGATTAGATTGAATTGAAGCAAAAATACTCATTGCTTAGCGGAGGAACGAAAATATTTACTAATAATAAAAATCCTCGATCAAAAAAAACTCCAGGTCCCTGTTCGTTAATTGCGTGATGGAGAGAATATCGTATTGAAGAAACCGGTATTCCGGGTGCAGGTACAAAAATTCATCGGTGGCTTTCTGCAGGTATTTGAATTTTTTACGGGTCACACTGTCTTCGGGATTACCAAAAGCTTTTGATTTCCGGGCTTTCACTTCCACCACATGCAGCACATTATTTTTGAGAGCAATGATGTCGATCTCATAATGCGAATGCCTCCAGTTGCGAAATAAAATTTCGTAACCTCTTTCTTTGAGCCAGTTTTCCGCCAGCAATTCTGCTTCTTTTCCAAATGCATTATGAGTGGCCATGTAGTATCTTTACTTCAAGTTACAAAATGAATCCGGATGAAGGAAGCTCAGCAACTATTTTATCTTGAAGGAGTACCACAGTATTATGCA
>DASZPW010000016.1:0-3412 GCA_035550155.1 Chitinophagaceae bacterium
AATTACAACTGAAAACCAGCAACCGGAAACCGGCAACCGGAAGCGAGCAGGTTTTAAAGAAAAAAGAGAATTTGAATTATTGCAAAAAGAAATTGCCGGACTTGAAAATGAAAAAAAGGCACTGGAAAAAAAATTATCGAATCCCGATCTTCCTTTTGAACAATTAAACGAAGCCGGTAAACGGATCGCAGCGCTTACTATTTTACTTAATGAAAAAGAAATGCGTTGGTTAGAATTGAGTGAATTGATAGAGTAAGAATTTCTCAGCATTCCGGCAAACTCAGGGGAACATTCACGGCCAACCCACCCTCGGCAGTTTCTTTGTATTTCGTATCCATATCTCTTGCTGTATCCCACATGGTTTTTATCACTCCATCCAAAGATACTTTTGCAAAATCGGGAGTGCCGAGTAAAGCTAATTGTGATGCAGTGATCGCTTTAATAGCTCCCATCGTGTTTCTTTCGATACAGGGTATTTGCACCAGCCCGGAAATCGGATCGCAGGTCATACCGAGATGATGCTCCATAGCGATCTCTGCTGCCATCATTGCTTGTTTTTGTGTGCCCCCCATACTTTCAGTCAATGCTGCAGCCGCCATTGCCGATGATACACCGATCTCTGCCTGGCAACCGCCCATCGCTGCAGAAATAGTAGCGCCTTTTTTGAAAATGCTTCCGATCTCCGAAGCAGTCAGCAGGAAACGAATAATATTATCATCGCTGTTGCCATTGCAAAAAATTACATAATACTGCAATACGGCCGGGATCACTCCTGCAGCGCCATTAGTGGGAGCTGTCACCACTCTGCCGAATGAAGCATTTTCCTCATTCACTGCTAATGCAAAACAACTGACCCAATCGAGAATATATTTAAAATCATTGCCCCCGCTTTTCACTGCTGCTGCCCATGAATCGTAATCAGAATATTTTTTTCCAGCCAGTAATCTTTTATTCAGGTCGGCGGCACGGCGTTTCACTCCCAGGCCACCGGGCAAAACTCCGCCGGTAGTGCAGCCACGATAAATACATTCTTTCATCACCCGCCAGATATTCAGGACTCCGTCCCTGGTTTCTTTTTCCGTATGCCAGGCATTTTCATTTTCCATCACCAGTTCATGAATGGATAATCCCGTTTTAATACACCAATGTAAAAGATCATCAGCCGTATTTATTGGAAATGGTAATTGCACCGTCCCAGCCGGGTTTTCTTCCTCGCCTTCTTTTTTCACGAATCCACCACCGATTGAATAATAGGTTTCAGCAATAGAATCACCATTGGAAAGATCGGCCAAAAAAGTCAACGCATTCGGATGATAAGGCAAGGATTCGGAAATGAGGAAATCAATATCTTCTCTCGGATCAAAGTCCACTTCATGCGATCCGCCAAGCAATATTTTTTTCATATTGGCAATATCAGCGATCTTGGAATGAATACGATTCACATCAAACGTGACAGGATCGTCGGCGCTTAATCCTAATTGCACGGCTACATCTGTACCATGCCCTTTACCTGTTTTCGCTAATGAACCGTATAAAAGAATTTTTACCGCAGCGACTTTATTCAAAATATTTTTTTGCGAAAGCGAAAAAATGAAACGCTGAGCAGCACGCCAGGGGCCCAAAGTATGAGAACTGGAAGGCCCGACTCCTATTTTAAAAATATCAAATACTGATATTGCTTCGTGTGACAACGGAAGAGTTTTGTGCAAAGTTACATCAAACGGTTACGGCTTGCTACATCAGAATTGTAAAAGAATATCTAAGGAATAGATATCAAGTTCACTTCAAAAATGAGGTATGAATTAGCCGGGACCACAACATTGCCATAGACATCTGTCACATTTTGGTTACCGTAAGCCAATGAAGGAGGAATGTAGAGTAGAATTTTGCCACCGGCTTTCAGCAATGAAACACCTATTCGCCAGCCCGTAATGGTTTGAACAAGATTTACTGGAATCGGGTTTGTCGATTGATCAAATACAGTTCCATCAATAAAATAAGATTTATAGGTAACAGTAACCTGGGAGCAGGGACCCGGAGTTGCGCCGGTGCCGGGATCTTCGATTTGGTAATACATTCCGCTGCAATGCTGGGTAGCAGTAAGGTTGTTGGTTGCCAGGTAATCCTGTATTGTTTGTATCTCCAGGGAAGAAGCGGTATAAGCACATGCATTAAAATTACAGTCGCTTGTATTGTTTTTAAGGCAGGAATTGAAAGTAACACTGATTACAATGGCTGCAAGAATGATTTTTTTCATGATTTAAATTTGAATGAAAGGTGAGCAGTTAAGACCCGGTTATATGCAAAAAAGCTGCATTGGGTCATTCTTTATCTTTTTTTGACAATAATTCCCGGTAGCGTTGTTCATTGCTATCCCATTTATAGCGGGCTGAAAAGATCACAACAAAAGCAATGATGAGCAGCGCAGCGCCAAGCAGAACGTAGATCAACGACGGTTGTGCATACATTATCATATCAGCCCTTTTATCCCAACCTGAAAAAAAGTTGACAAAGATGGCGATCACCAACACAACACCCAAAGGCAATCCTATGGATAATTTTCGTAAATATTGCCTGCGGTTTTTACGGTTTTGTTCCCAGTAGTCCACAAATCTTTTTTCTTCTTCTGTAAGCATAGATACTGCAAAATTAAAGTTTGAAACGATTGCCCCCTTGCGACAGCGGATCAAAATTTCTATATTGTGGCACAACAAAATCCTAATACTGTGAAATTGGCTCCCATACTGGCTGAATATCTTTATACCAATAAAAAATTAGATGTCCCGGGTATCGGCACTTTACAAATAGAAGATGCCGATATACCCGATACTGAAGACCGCAAACAGGCTCAACCAATTTCGATTTCATTCCGCAATGACACATCCATTAAAGAAGACCCTGACCTGATCAGTTATATTGCAAACAAAACAGGAAAAATGAAAGCATTGGCAGCTTCCGACCTGGGATCACACCTGGAACTTGCTCATCAATTGCTCAATATCGGCAAACCATTTGTCATGGAAGGCATCGGCAGTCTTACAAAACTCAGATCGGGTCAATATGAATTTAGCCAAAGTGAAATCACAACCGACAAATTAAAAGACCGTACCACAAAAGATTCAAAAGGCACGTCCGAAGAATCGTTTACAGATTTCACAAAAAGATCTTCCGCTGTAACTTTTAAAGCCGGAAAGCTGGTGCCGCTTCTTCTGATCATCGCAGGCATTGTAATTGCTATTGTAGTAGGTTATAAAATGTATGAAAAACGAGTTTCAAAAAATACGGATACCACAGCAACAGTTCCCGAATCATCTAAAGAGGAAACGGTACCTGTAAAGATGGATAGTTCAGCGTTCATCAAAACGGCTGATACTACTAAATCTTCGGACACAGTTATAACCCGGGAACCGGT
>DASZPW010000017.1:0-7099 GCA_035550155.1 Chitinophagaceae bacterium
AAAAGCTAATGAAATAAATGCATACAACATTACAACTAACCCGACAGTAGATACCCCATTTCATTTCCTGGTGATCAAATGCCAGAATTATACGCATAAAAGCAAATACATTTTGCCTGTGAGGCCTTCGCCGAATTTGCCAGATATGCAATCTATTTATCTCTACCCTTCCACTTGTTTTTTTGAAGGCACTCTGCTTAGCGAAGGAAGAGGGACAGACAAACCGTTCCAGGTATTTGGACATCCGTTATATCCGAAAAACATGTATTCATTTGTTCCCAAACCAAATGAAGGAGCCAAAAGTTCCAAACATTATTTTGAAACCTGCTACGGATGGAATCTTTCCGGCAGCACAGAAAAGATATTGAAAGAAGTAGATGATCATGTTCAATTGAAATGGCTGATCGAAGCGTATAAATTATTTCCCGGTAAAGACAGTTTCTTTTTGAAAACGAATTCCTTTAACCGCCTGGCGGGAAATGATATTTTAATGCAGCAGATCAAAGATGGAAAAAGCGAAGAAGAGATCAGGAAAAGCTGGGAACCGAAATTGAGTGAATTCAAAGCGACCAGGAAGAAATATTTACTCTATGAAGACTTTGAATAATTATCAATTATTAATTATTAATTTTTGATGAGTGAACAAAATAAAGATCTTCGTATAATCTTCATGGGCACTCCTGATTTTGCCGTTGCTTCTTTGGAAGCATTGGTAAAAGCGAAGTGCAATATTGTAGCTGTTGTTACTGCGCCGGATAAACCGGCGGGCAGAGGAATGAAATTGCAGGAAAGCCCGGTGAAAAAATATGCAGCTCGGCATGATATAAAAGTTTTGCAACCGGAAAAACTTAAAAATCCGGAATTCCTCAATGAATTAAGATCGTTGAATGCAGACCTGCAAATTGTCGTTGCATTCAGAATGTTGCCCGAAGTGGTTTGGAATATGCCACCGATGGGAACCATCAACGTTCATGCATCGTTGTTACCACAATACCGTGGCGCTGCTCCTATTAATTGGGTGATCATTAATGGTGAAAAAGAAACAGGCATCACTACATTCAAACTGCAACATGAAATAGATACAGGAAATATTTTATTGCAGGAGAAAATTGAGATAGGCGAAAATGAAACAGCTGGAGAGTTGCACGACCGCCTGAAAGAATTAGGAGCGCAGGTAATACTAAAAACTGTTGAAGCATTGGCTGAAGGAACTTTACAGGAAACGACTCAACTCTCAGTACTGAGTACTGAGAATTTAGTACTGAAGAATGCTCCAAAAATTTTTACAAAAACCTGTGAGATCGACTGGCACAAAAAAGCAGATGAGATACACAATCTTATTCGTGGACTTTCACCCTACCCTGCTGCATTTACAGAATTAGGTGATAAGACGATCAAAATTTTCAAAAGTGAAAAAGAAATGATCTTACCTACCACAAGAATTGGTCATTGGGAATCCGATAAAAAAACATATTTAAAATTTGCCTGTGCTGACGGATACATTCTTCTGAAAGATGTGCAACTGGAAGGGAAAAAAAGAATGCTGATCGAAGATTTTTTAAGAGGCTATCGGTTTTAAGATACAATCTATGCAAGCATAAATAATGCTTCCAACTGATAACTAATAACTGGTAACCAGAAACCGGCAACCAAACTACAACTTCAACTTTTCCAGTAATTCTTTCGATAAAGCCGCTTTGGGAACTACAAGACTAATTGTATTGATCGCCAGGTAAGCTTCTGATACATTAATATATCCATTAAATGGGCCAACATTTCCCCAGGAATTCTTCACAACAAAAAAAGTTTTACCACTTTTTGATTTTTCAATTCCTGTCAGATGCATCAGGTGGTCATCCTGTGTTGTAAGATTCTCATACAGCTCTTGCCGGATTTCTGAATTGTAAGGAGCTTCCTGCATGTCTGCATTGATCGCATCTTTGGGATAAGATGTTTTACTGTTAAGATTCAATGCTAAACCAATATCCTGGCGAAATCCTTTATTGCTTACATCTGCATCCCATGAAACGGTATAACCTTTTTCAATTGCAGATTTAACGACATCGATCAATTCCTCTAAAGGAAGGTTATAAAAAGAGCCGTTGGCAAAATTATCCGGTACTTGCAGAATGAAAGGTTTATAATAAGGTTCGTGCGTGAACGAGGTGAGGCTGATATAATCATCCGCATTGAAATGCAAAACATCTTTTGCAAAAGTTAATGGCGTATATTCTTTTCCATCATAATTAAATTTTGAAGGTACAATACCCATGTTCTGATCTAAAATTTTAGTATAGCCATTCAGCCAATCCGGAGATATTGGTTGTTTTTTCAAAACGCTGTCCAGGTATTGTTTCAACTGGCTAAACATCTTTTGATGATCATACATCTTTTGCCCATTCAATAAACCGATATAATCTTCTAACGGCACAGCACCATAAGTTGCTACAGCACGAATTTCATCATGGCCCAAACCACCTTCGCCAAACTGAGCTTTACCTTGTCTTAAAATATAATTCTTTGCTTTTTCGATGTAAATATTTCTAACCGTAAACATTTCGCTCAGATCGATCGATCTTTTGTCTTTGCGGATCTCATCGCTCTCCACTAATGAAGTAGTGGAAAAACACCAGCAGGTTCCAGTCATTGCCTGGTCTTTTACAGAGGTGGATTCCAGTTTTTTTACATCAAAAAACTGCGGAGCCTGAAAAGTTGAATTGGTGGATGGTTGAGCAACCGAAATAACAGCAATGGCAATAAAAGAATAAACAAACAATAATTTTTTCATGTTCCTGTTTTATAAAAATTAATAATTCACTTTTACAATAAATTTATCCGGATCGGAAATTTCCAAGGCGGAAAGAGCTGCATCACTGATGCGCAGATCCAGTCCCTGGTTCTGACGAATGCCTTTCATAGCACCGAGCACTTTTGCAAAAATAGATTTGCTGTTAGAAGGATTGGTTACCTTAATCACAGTCCCCGGGTCAACGCCATCCATCAACGCATAATATTTTGCATCCTGCCAGCCACTGCTTGTTTTAAAAATACCGGAAGTCACTGTTACTTCTTTAGACAAAGGATATACTTTGATCTGTTGCTGAAAATCATTCATAAAATAGCCTGAGCCAGAAGTTGTTGCTGTTTCAACTTTGACAGCTTCTTTTGCTGCTTCCTCTTTTTTGGGCTCTTCCTTTACAGTTTCTTTATTCTCTTCTTTCTTTGTATTGTCGATTGCAACTGTCTCCGGCTTTTTAACTTCTTCGTCCTCCTTTTTTGTTGTTTTCGGGTTGCTCACAGCTTCCTTCTTCGCAATCACAATACTGTTTGCTTTTGCCAATTCTCCTGAAGTCATAAAACCAACGATGAGTTTTTTGTTGTTACCTGCATTGTCGCCAGAAAGATCATTCCATATTTTCAGATTTTCAATGGCAACTTTATTATTCCTGCTGCTGATGCGTGAAAGACTTTCCTTCTCATCAGAAGTAGCATAAACCGGCATCCCTTCATTTACATTCTGGGAAAAATTAGTATCGGTCAATGGTATTTTTAAAACCTGCCCGATACTCAACCCTTTTGACATATCCAGGGAATTATAAGCTGCCAGGTATTTAGGTGGAACATTGAAAAGCCGTCCAAGGGAATAAAAATTTTCTTTCGGGGTAATTTTATGCTCCACATAAAGTCCTTTATCACCCGACCTCAGCATCAATTCATCTTTTTGTGCGAATAAAAGACTGCCAATGACAAACTGAAACAAAAAAAACAAAACCGCCCTTTTCATAATGAAATAATTAGATTGCAAAGATGAGTAATTTTTGCCAGAGGAGGCCATTTAGCTTTCTTTTAAAATTCTTAATTCTTTTGGATAATAATTGTTGATTCTGTTGGGCAAAACATTTATCCAACCAAGATTATGCCCTTCAAATTGCACCAACTGCCAACCGTTGGCAGACGTTTTAATTTGTATTTCTTTTTTCTTCAAGTATTCAATCGCAGTGTCATGATCTAACCGGATTGATGGAATCGATTCATTAAGCAAATTACTCATGGCCAAAGAATGGTCAGGGATCAATTTATCACGAATGATCTGCCCAATTTCCACTCCTCCATACATCATTCTAAGATGTTCAGATAGAAAATTAGTATGTGCTCCAAGTTTTTCAGGAATGGCATGCACCGTGTCATTGCGACGAACGAACTGAAATGAAATTTTACCGATCCAACTTTCAATGACCGCAATTTCTTTTTTATTCAGTTGTTCAGGTTTATTTTTTATTTTCTGAGTAAAATATTCTTCGCCATCTTTTTTTCTGAAACAAGCCAGGAAAAACCCTTCCCCTTTCAGCTTATCCGGCCAGAAACGATAACCGACTGATGCTTCAACAATATTCCACTTATTTTCAATTTTTAATTTTAAATTTTGAATTTTGAATTCCTCCATCATCCAACTGCAGATATCCTCATCTTCTTGTTTGGAATAAGAACAGGTGCAATAGATCAATACTCCATTTTTTTTCAATGCAGGCAATACATCCGCTACGATCCGCTGCTGGCGCAGGCTGCAGAGCTTTACATTGTTCACACTCCACTCTTCTATTGCTTCCGGCTCACGGCGAAATAGACCACTACCGCTACAGGGAGCATCGATCACAATCACATCAAAATAATTTTCCAGCCGGGAAAAATCTTTAGGATCATTTCGGGTTACTACTACATTTTCACTTCCCCATTTGATGATATTATCTTTCAGCACAGGTACCCTCGATTGAATCACTTCATTGCTCACCAGCAGACTGTCCTTAGTGATCAGTGATTGCATATGCGTTGATTTTCCCCCCGGCGCAGCGCACAGATCCAAAACTTTTATTGGCTGTGAAAGATCAACAGTTTGTTTCAATGCTTGTTCCAAAAACATGCTGCTGGCTTCCTGCACATAATAACAACCTGCATGAAACAATGGGTCGAAAGTGAAAGAAGGTCGTTGGGCTAAATAAACACCATATCGAGTCCACGGAATTTCATTTTCAATTGTAAATCTTAAATTTTCAATTGAAAATTTATTCGGGTTTGTTCGTATTGAGGTTATTTGTTCTCCGGAAGCATGAATTTTTTCAAAGGCTTCCTGATCGAAGCTTTCAATAGCCTTCAAAGATTCCAGTAATTCTTTCGGAAGCTGCACCACCAAAACTATGAATAAACAACTTTAGAAACTCTTTTTCTCCGCATTCTTCTTTACAAGATCAATGGCATCCTGCACCTGTGTATTGTATGCCTGTAACACTTTTGATACGATTTCAATATTATCCTGCGCTTCTTTCCAGTTACGCTGTTCAATGGCTTCACGAATACCCGGTAAAGTTTTCACTCCATAGCCGGTGTAATAACCCGGTGCATATATCTCATGCTTATACCAGGGTCGCCGAGGCAATCCATCCGGATCAATCAAACTTCTTTCTGCTTTATATAAAAGCATGTTTAATTCATTTTGTTTTTCCACGGGTAGCTGCAAGCCGTTACTATAAATTTTCTGAAACTCTTCACTGGCGTTTTTCAGTTGAACCATTGTATTTTCCAAATCACTGAAATTGAGAAAAGGAACATTTCCTTTCGCAGTTGGAGGCACATAAGTTTTAGTTGGATCATGCGCCAGCACAAATAATTTGTCTTTGATCATCTTATTCTCCATCTCAGTTTGGCTCCGGCTGTTATCCAATAAAGTCTTGACCTCACCCACATAATCATTTACTGTTTTATAAAAACTATTGAAATCAATAGGTAATACATCCGCATCAGCCATACGCATTGTTATCCTTCCGGCAGTTTTGGACAATGTCACGCCATATTGAAACCCCGGATCTTTGAATCTGGTAAAGAGATCATACGAATCATAAATAGAGTGATATTCTCCCCCGGGAGCCTCGCCGCCAAAACCAATATCCATGGATGTAATTCCCAAATGTTGCAGGAACGAGGAATAGTCAGAACCGGCACCCAATGCACCTAACTTGATATTTTTATTTCCAAGGAGCTTACTACGATTAGCAGCATCAGCCTGTACTATTGTTCTTGCATAGCGACGTTCTTTTATCGAAACTCCTGTTTGCGGATCTAATACATCATTGGCCACTTCGTTAAAAAACGGCTCTAACGTATGAGAACCGGATGCGCCAATAAAGCCACGCCCATTTCCGTCACTGTTGATATAGATCACCGCCTTTTGCTTCAATTCCTGTTGATGATCTTCTGACCACTCGGTAGAACCCAACAACGCAGGTTCTTCGCCGTCCCACGCACAAAAGACAATCGTTCTTTTAGGTTTATATCCCTTTTTTACTAATTCAGAAATTGCTCTTGCTTCTTCTAATTCTGCCACCATGCCGCTAAGCGGATCACCGGCGCCATTCACCCAACCATCGTGATGATTGCCACGGATCACCCATTCATCCGGCAATTCGCTTCCGGGCATTTTTGCAATCACATCATATAATTGTTTCAGATCCCAATTGAATTCTAATTTCAGATGTACTTTTTCTATGCTGGGCCCAACATGATATGTGATCGGCAAACCGCCTCTCCACGAAGCAGGCACCACTTGCCCTTTCAATAATTGCAACAATGGCTGAGCATCAGCATAAGAGATCGGCAGCACAGGAATTTTCATGATCGTTATTGCATCTTTTCTGTCCAATCGTTTTGCATCTTTGGTAGCGCCTGCATCCGGTGTCAATGGATCCCCGGGATACACCGGCATATCCATCACCGAACCTCTCTGCACTCCGTCTTTCGGCCTGAAAGCTCCTTCGGGATACGTGTCGCCCTGTTCATATCCATCATCTGCAGGGTCAGAATAAATGATACAACCGATTGCGCCATGTTCATACGCTACTTTTGGTTTGATCCCTCTCCACGAACCGCCATATTTTGCAATTACGATTTTTCCTTTCACACTCACTCCCATTTGATCCAGTTCATCATAATCTGCCGGAATGCCGTGGTTCACAAAAACCAGTTCTGCTGTCACATCACCATCCGCAGAATATGCATTATAGGTTGGTAACTGCTCTGCTGTTTGTCCCGAAGTTTTATCGCCGGCAAC
>DASZPW010000018.1:0-9216 GCA_035550155.1 Chitinophagaceae bacterium
ATTCTTTGGTTCGTTGTCTTGTTGTGCGGATCTTTTTATTTATCCCAGGCACAAACAGCAGTCAAGGAAGACGTACCCAAAGGCTGGCACCTTATGGATCAATCCACAAGTGGTTACGCAGGCATAAGTCTTGACAAAGCATATGATTTTATCAAATCAAAAAAATTAAAAAGCAAAACAGTAATTGTAGCAGTGATCGATTCCGGAGTGGACACTACTCACGAAGATTTGAAGCCCATTTTATGGCATAATCCAGGCGAGATACCAGGCAATGGCATTGATGACGATCATAATGGCTATGTAGATGATGTATATGGATGGAACTTTTTGGGAGGCAAAGATGGCAGAAACGTAGAGGAAGATTCATATGAAGGAGCAAGAGTATATCACGAATTCAAAGATAAGTGGAGCGGAAAAACGGTAGATACCAACCAACTTTCGAAGGAAGATAAGGCCCAATATCTCATGTGGAAAAAAGCAGAACAGGATTTGATGGGTGATAATAAATCAAATGGTTTAGAACTCATTTTTCTGAAAAATGCTTTCAGAGCTGCCATGAAAAGTGACAGCATCATTTCACAAGCTTTGGGCAAAGCAAAATATACCGGAAAAGACCTCGATACACTCAGATCAGATGATCCGGAGGTGAAAAGAGCAAAAATGATCTTATTACCACTATTCCAGGGCAATGATGCAATGGATGATGACAACCAGGACTTCTTGCAAGGATTTGCTGACTATGTAAGTAGTGAAGTGAAAAAATCAGAAGCAGTTGAAACTGCACCGGAAGATTTCAGAGGCGAAATAGTCAAAGACAATTATTCGGATTTTAATGACAAGTATTATGGAAATGGCAATGTGATGGTGAGTCCCAAGGCAGCAATGCATGGCACACATGTTTGCGGCATCATTGGGGCTGATCGTACCAATGGGATTGGCGTAAACGGCATTGCTGACAATGTAAAGATTATGATGGTAAGAGCTGTGCCTGACGGCGATGAACATGACAAAGACATTGCACTGGCTATTCGCTATGCGGTGGACAATGGAGCTCAGGTTATCAATATGAGTTTTGGAAAAAGTTTTTCACCTGAGAAAAAATGGGTGGATGATGCTGTAAAATACGCAGAAAGCAAGGGAGTGTTATTGGTTCATGCGGCTGGCAATGATGCAAAAGATGTTGACACTACATGGAATTTTCCAAACCCGGTTTTCCAGGCTGATGGAAAAAGAGCTGATAACTGGATCACCGTAGGTGCCAGTGGTGACCCGCTGACGGGTGGGCTTGTTGCAGAATTTTCCAATTATGGTAAAAATGAAGTTGATGTTTTTGCTCCCGGCAAAAAAATCTATTCCACCGTTCCCACAGGAAATAATTATCAAAATCTACAAGGCACAAGCATGGCATCTCCTGTAGTGACGGGTCTTGCTGCCTTGATCCTGGAATACTTTCCAAGCCTGAGCGCAGAGCAAGTGAAAATGGTTATTGAAAAATCAACTACTAAACCCACTGGCCTGGTGAAAAATCCCGAAACCGGTGAAGACGTTTCATTAAGTGAGCTGAGTGTTAGCGGTGGAGTTGTAAACGCTTATGAGGCGTTGAAACTGGCATCAACTATAAAAGGTGAAAGAAGTATGCAGCCGATTAATAAAAAAGCTTTTTAAAAATAAAGAATTATAATTTTTTAAATCCTCTGTAAAAACAGAGGATTTTTATTTGGAGAAAACACTATAACTTTCAAGCTAATTTTAAAATTATTAGCCCATGCCACGCCCCGATCTGTCACGAGTTCCCGAATTTTATCATAACTACATCAGCCAGGTACCTGGAAATGACCTCATGGAAGCATTTCGAAAAGAAAGCCCATCTTTTATTGATTTTTTTGAAACTATTCCACCATCAAAATATGATTATCGGTATGCAGATGGAAAATGGACGATCAAAGAAGTAGTGCAACATATTATTGATGCGGAACGAGTTTTTAATTACCGGGCACTTCGGTTTGCCAGGAAAGACAATACTCCACTGCCGGGCTTTGATGAAGACCTGTTCGCAAAAAATTCGAAAGCATCATCCAGAAACTGGAATGATCTGCTTGAAGAATTTAAGTCGGTGCGAAGATCTTCCGAATACTTATTTGATTCTTTCGATGAAGAACAATTAGAATCTTCTGGTATTTCCAACAATCATCCGAATTATGTTTTAGGTATCGGATACATCATCATCGGGCATAGCGTTCATCACAAGAATGTAGTCCGGGAACGATACCTGTAAAAAAAAATGTCAGCTTTTGAAGCTGACATTTTTTAAAATTCAATCTTAGTATTAAAAAGCTTTTTTATTGCTGTCGGTTTGTTTCGCTTTTGCCAGGTTTTGCTGGCTGATCATATCTCCCATCACTTTTACAGCCTGGTCGAGATAAATATCAGTGCGAAGACCTTTTAACCACTGATCGTAGCGTTGTTGTTTGTCTTTATCTTTTGCCCAGCGATTAGCTTCATCCGGAAGTGGAGAAACACTCAGTGAATCTTTGAGCTTCATCAGGGATTCAATTTGCTTTACAGTACTATTGATCTTCTTTTGTTCGTTACGGTACTTTTCAAGTTGTAAAGAATAATTCTTATCGTTTTCTTTTGCCAGCCATTCTGAATTTTCCTGAATCGTTTTAAATGCAGGATTATTAGCCAGCCTCTCTTTGCTTAGTTGTTCAATAGTTTTCAGATCATAGCCAGGATTCCACGGAGTGTAATTACTTTTTGCAATTTCATCCCAGGGTAATGCGTCGGGATCATCTTTTTCTCTCACTTTAAGATATTCAAGATTATCAGGTAATACCACATCAGACTTAACACCATCCAATTGAGTAGAACCGCCATTGATTCGGTAGAATTTTTGTAATGTAAGTTTAACTGTTCCCAGGTCAGGGCTTGACAATGCAAATATGCCATCATCGCCTACAGGAATATTTCTTTGCACCGTACCCTTACCATATGTAGATGTGCTGCCAATAATAACGCCCCTGTTGTAATCCTGAATCGCTGCAGCAAAAATTTCAGAAGCGGAAGCGCTGAATTCATTCACCATCACCGCAAGTGGACCGGAATATAAAACTCCATGATCTTTATCCCGGAGTACGCTTGCCCTGTTATCACGATCTTTTACCTGGACGATGGGGCCATCATCTACAAAAAGTCCTGCCATTTGTACGACATCATATAAAGAACCGCCGCCATTATAGCGAAGATCAATCACTATGCCATCCACATTTTGTTCTTTCAGCTTAATTACTTCTTTGGCAACATCTATTGAGCAACGGTTGCCATTGGGATGATCAAAGTCCGCATAAAATTCAGGAAGGAAAATATAGCCGATCTTTTCATCGCCATTTTTCACTACGGCGCTTCTTGCAAAAGTTTCATCCTGTACAATCTCATCTCGGATCAGCGAAACAACTTTCAACGCTCCATCCGCTTTTTTCAATGTCAATCGTACCTCGGTACCTTTTTGACCACGAATCAATTTCACAGCATCAGTAACATCATAGCCTGTCAGATCTGTTGGTTCCTGGTTTCCCTGGCCAACTTTCAATACCACATCACCTACTTGTATCTCCCCCGATTTCCATGCAGGACTTCCGGTAATGACACTGCTGATCTTTATATTGCCATCATCATTGGAAGTAAGTGAAGCACCGATACCAAAAAAACGGCCGCTCATCTCTTCATCAAAATAACGTTTGTCCACCGGCGGAAAGAACTCCGTATGCGGATCCATCGTAGTAGTGATAGCATTTACAAACAGGTTGAACTTATCGTCATCATTGAATTTAAAACGATACCGGTCAAAAGTCCTGTCCATTAATTTTTTTACTTTATCCCTTGCCTCCTGTTCTAACTGGGCATCTGTTTTCACTTCAAATCCTTCTTTGCCCTTGTTTTTTTCACGCATATCCAATAGGTCTGAATAGCGTTCCAGCGCCAGGTATTTCAGTTTTTTTCTCCAGCGTTCCTGTCTTTCTGCATCTGTAGTAGTATAATTTATTTTATCACCATCCAGGTTCACATCTTCATCAACGTTAAAGTCAAAAGGTTTGGATAAAATGCCGGCGCAGATCTTTGCATTTTCTTCCATCCGTGTATTGAAAATTTTACCCGCTTCTAGAAAAAATTCAACCGGTGCACCTTTGATCTCATCATCAATATGATTTTCGTATTTCTGTTTCAACTGATCAATATCACTTTGAAGGAAAAAAGTTTTATCAGGATCGATCTGTGTCAGGTATTTTTTAAAAACTTTTTTGGAAAATGCATCATCAAAGTTTTGAGGGCTGTAATGATCTTCGGATAATTTTTGACCTACCAATCTGAGTATCTCGTCATACTTGGAAGGCGGTGGATTACCGTTTGATTTTCCCAGGGTTTGGAAAGCAAGGAATGACCCTGCTACAACCATTGTAATTACAATTGGAAGTCGCTTCATACTTAGAAGATATTTAAATGCTTTGGACATGTATCAAAATTAACGCAAAATCACTGTTTTTCTTGCCTTTGGAAGCATTTAACATGCGTTTTTGATGAATGGTTCAGCAAAAAAGTAAAATACACAATCATTTCACATTTTTTACAATAAAGAATCCGCTAAATTTTCAAACTGCAACTGTTTTACATACTTTTGCAGTCCGCTAAAACGGTGGCTGTAGCTCAGCTGGTTAGAGCATCAGATTGTGGTTCTGAGGGTCGTGGGTTCGAACCCCATCAGCCACCCAAAACCCCGAACACTTCGACGATCGCTGACAGATTGAATGAGTGCCGGGGTTTATTGTATCAACCAATTGATCAATCAGTGTCGATGTAAATATTTTAACCTGATAATTTGAACCAAATACTATTCGCTATTGTTTTAGCGCCAAATATTGTGAGAAAAAATCAGATTACCCTTCAAACTTCATTTTAACCATTTATCCAATAAAACCCAACGAAAGCAAGTTCAACCAGTATTACCCGTCTAAATAAAAAAATTGAAAATGAGAAGATTAGCTTTATTGACCGTTCTATTTTGTAGTACAATATTCCTGAAAGCCCAAATGCCCGGAAACTTCGGAGGAAACCGCAACAATCCCGCACAACAGATCAGCGGAAGTTTTTATGGTAAACTGGTTGATGCTCAATCCAACAAACCGGTAGAATTCGCATCTGTTGAACTGATCCAGAATAAATATGATTCAGCAACAAAAAAAAGAAAAGATGTCGTGATCGCCGGGATGCTTACAAAAACAAATGGTGAGTTCAACCTGGAAAATATTCCGTTGTTTGGCCAATATAAACTTCATGTAACTGCGATCGGTTTTAAAGAACTTACGAAAGCTGTTGCATTCGATTTTAAAATGAATAATGGCGGTGTGAGTAATTCAATGAATGCCGGCAATGGCACTCCTGATCCAACAGCAATATTGGGAGCATTTGCCAAAGACCTGGGCAATATCAAAATGGATGTGGACGAAAAGATCCTCGGAAATGTTACGATCACCACTTCAAAACCCGGGTTACAATTAGCCATTGATAAAAAAGTTTTTAATGTAGATAAGAATATTACATCTACCGGCGGTACAGCTGTTGATGTAATGCGCAATGTCCCATCCCTGAATGTTGATATTGATGGCAACGTAACGCTGCGCAATAATTCCCCGCAGATTCTTGTTGATGGACGTCCATCTACATTAACATTGGATCAGATACCGGCTGATGCTATCGAAAGCGTAGAAATCATTACCAATCCATCGGCAAAATATGATGCTTCCGGAGGTACATCAGGTATTTTGAATATCGTGTTGAAGAAAAACAGGAAGGTGGGCTACAATGGCAATGTGCGTGTTAATGCAGATTCCCGTGGACGTGTCGGCGGCGGTGGCGATATCAATCTCCGCCAGGGAAAGATCAATTTTTCAGCAAGCGCTAATTATTTTCCGAGAAAATCTATCAGCACCGGCACGACTAACCGATTGACGTTAATCGGAACCCCAAATACAGAATTATTGCAAAATGATCGCAGCACTTCTATCGGAAATTTTCAGTTTTTCCGCTCTGGCCTGGATTATTTTGTAGATAACAGGAATACATTTTCCATTGCAGGTAATATTGGTGGAGGACATTTCAAACCATATACGCTCAGCGAGATCCTGATCGACTCATTGTACTCCCCTACCATCACGTCATCATTCAGTGATCGTGCTTCAAACACAGCAGGCAACTTCCACTTTAAAGGCGGCCAATTCAGCTACAAACATAATTTTCCAAAAGCCGGCCACGAATTAACAGCAGATATAAATTATAATTCCAGCAGGAATGATAACTCGAATGTGATCGAGACGGATTATTTTACTTACCCACAAAAACAGATGACCGGTTCGTTCAGCCAGAAACAAAACATTTATGGCAATAATAATAACCTGGTCTTGCAATCAGATTATACCAACCCGCTGACAGAAAATTCAAAATTGGAAGCTGGTTTGAGGGCCTCTATCAGAAATTCGAACAGTAAAAATGATTTCTACTTTTTTGATGCGTCGAATAATCCGGTTTATAATCCACTGTTATCTACCAACTATATCAGCAAGGAACAAGTATATGCTGCGTACACAACATTTTCCAATCAAATTAAAAATTTCGGGTACCAGGTCGGTTTAAGAGTGGAAAGCTCCAATTACGAAGGACACTTGCCTGATAAAAACCAGGATTATAAGATCAATTTCCCGATCAGTTTATTCCCCAGTTTTTTCGTGAGTCAGAAGCTGAAAAATGACCAGGAATTACAGATTAATTATACAAGACGTATAAACCGCCCTAATCCATTTCAGTTGAATCCATTCACTGACTATTCTGATTCTCTGAATATCAGTCGTGGCAACCCGGATCTTAAACCCGAGTTTACCAACTCCGTGGAGTTATCGTATGAAAAAACATTCAGGAACAGGGATAATTTTCTTGCTTCCGTTTATTTCAAAAACACCAATGACCTGATAACAAGATACCAGGTTACTGAAAATGATATTATCACCAATAAAGAGATCCTGGTGAATTCGTATATCAATGCCAATTCCAGTTATGTCACCGGTTTGGAATTGATCGGCAAGAACAAGATCAACAGGTGGTGGGATCTGACATCAAACCTGAATCTCTATACTTCAAAGATCAACATCAGCGATCCAAACCAACCTAAGCAAGATCAGTTTGTAAGCTGGTTTGGAAAGGTGAATAACACATTTAAGCTACCGAAAAATTTCACTTTGCAAATCTCAGGCGATTACCAATCCAAGACAATTTTACCGCCCGGGGGAAGTAATAGCAATAACAATCGTGGATTTGGCGGAATGTTCGGAGCACCAACAGCATCGCAGGGATATGTGAGAGCAACTTATGGCGTAGATGCTGCGGTAAAATTCGAATTTCTTAAAAACAAGCAAGCTTCGATCTCGCTGAATGTAAATGATATTTTCAGAACACGCCGGCAGGATATTCATTCTGAATCTGCATATTTTGTTCAGGATGCATTTCGTCGTCGTGATGCACAGATATTTCGTTTAAATTTCAACTGGAGATTTGGAAAGTTCGATGCAACGTTGTTCAAGCGTAAGAACATGAAGAATCAAAACGACAACGGCATGGATAATATGAATATGGGGATGGGAAATTAATAATTTATAAAAATATTTTTCCGGAAAGCCCTGCACGATAGATGCAGGGCTTTTTGATTAAATAGAATATTCTAATTATTTTGTTTGCAATAATTGGCCATGTTACTTTTCTTTTGCGAAAATATAAGCTCACGGATCGAATATATTGCCAGGTTCCTGCTGGAAGATATTTGCGGTTTCGAGATAAAAATAACAACTGACAAAGTTACCTATGAGTCTCATACAGGGCCATCATTGAATTACAGCAACAGACCTTTCAACAAAAAAGAAATTCATATTGCTCCTGCTTCGCTTTTATTTGAAGATTCATTGAATCCGGTCACTCCCCGAATAGAAAAGAAAGGAAATGAAATCGTGTTTTATTTGCCATCAAGAAATTCTGAACAATGGGTCGCCGATCCTTTTGCAGCTTCCTTTTTTTTTGTCAGCAGGTATGAAGAATATTTTCCGTTCACTCCGGGTAAATTCAGTAGCTATGAAGCAAATGCTTCAATCAGTTTTCAGCAAGGAATATTAAGCAGGCCTTTGGTAAATGAATGGGCAGAAGCACTAAAAAGGCAGATACTTGAGACGTTTCCTTCAATACCATTTCGTGCAAATCAATTTTCACCAGTTATTTCGATAGATATTGACCAGGCCTATGCTTTTAAACATAGAGGATGGTTAAGAAATATCTTATCGTTCTCCCGTAATATCGTTTTTCTGAGGAGAAAATTATTGTCAGCTCAATTAAAGACTATTTTTTTGAGACAACAGGATCCCTATGATACTTACGGGTATCTTAAAAAAATGCAGTCTGGTTCAAAATTGCCATTTGTATATTTCGTAAATCTTGGCGCTTATTCACGATTCGATAAAAACCTGGATGCTGCAAATCCCGCCATGAAAAGGCTGCTGAACAACTTAAACAACTACGCTCCTATCGGCATTCATCCTTCTTTTTTTTCAAATGAAAAGCCAGTAAAATTTGCTACCGAAATAAAATCATTGGAGAACTTGCTGGGAAAACCAATTACAAAAAGCAGGCAACATTATCTGAAAATAAAAATGCCTGATACGTATCAGCATCTTCTGAATGCCGGCATCACTGAAGATTATAGTATGGGCTACGGAATGCAACCCGGCTTTCGGGCAGGCACCTGCACTCCCTTCAAATGGTTTGATCTTTCCAAAAACACGCCAACACCATTAAAAATTTATCCCATTACTTTTATGGAAGGGACTTTTGGTGAAGATTTGAAAATGTCACCACAGGATGCATTAGAACAAATGAATGAATTTATTGGTACAGTAAAAAAATACAATGGATCCTTTTTCTGTATCTGGCACAACCAGACAGTGAATGACCGTTTTTTCTGGAAAGGATGGAAAATTGTTTTTGAACAAATGATTGAAAAACTAAAAGCAGCGCTTTGAATAAAAGACGAGTGATAGTTTCTGTAATAAGCGACCTCGTTTCCGATCAGCGGGTGCACCGGGTATGTTCATTCTTATATGATAATGGTTTTGATGTATTGCTGGTAGG
>DASZPW010000019.1:0-8607 GCA_035550155.1 Chitinophagaceae bacterium
AGTTTATCTTTGACGAGGTTTTGTGCATATTGATGAAATTGCCGGGTCATTTCGAGCAGTACTTCGATATCTTCCCGGCGAACGGTAAAATCCTCTTCATACCTGGCGCCGAGGTAAGCTTCTTCGAGCATATCGAATAAACGCTTTTCTTCGCTTCCTGCTGGCGAAAAAAAATCATTGAATTGTGGAGCGCAGCGTCGACAATATTTTTTAAGTGCCGGAATGGAATGTGTTTTTTTATTACAACCCAGCAGGGCCTGCAGCAGGGCCCGGTAACACAGTTCCACAGCCTGCTGCAGAAAGAAAGCTGCCAACTCGTATATAGTTTTTTCATAAGCTGCTACAGCCATGCAGTGAAAAGCGGCGGCCCGCCTAAATCCAGCCTGGAAGGATGCTGCCGCATTTTCCAGTGAACTTTGCATTTTAGCAGGATCGGGTACCGGCCAGGGGCTTGTAGCGTTAGTATAAACAAGATTGGCCGGTGTACAAACGAGGCTGTAAAAAATATGTGCTTCTTCTATGGCTGTTCGCAGGTGATGTGCCTGGTGCAGGGAAAAACTCAAATGTGTGCCGGATATGCAGCCTGCTTCAATAATCGTTTCGTAGTCAGCCAAGGGCTTACTGGTATGTTCCTTACCTAAAACCACCAATAAGTCCGTCCAACCAGTGGAAGAAACGGATACAGGCTCATGCCGGATACAATAGATTCGTTCGGGTTGAATGGTTTCCACGATAAACCGCACAGCACCGGCTACGGTTTTGTTTTCCGCCAGCCAGGGGGGGAAAGTTGAGGCAGTACAGTTCCTTTCCAGTTTTACTGCAGAAGTGACCGGTATATCGTGGCCTGCCAGTTCGTCGAGAAAATCGAACACCTCTTTCAGCGCCGGCACTATGGCTGGTACAGCTAACGGTGTTTCTGCAAGGAATTTATTTGACGGGTAATCGAGTAAGCCATTGCGCAGCTGGCGGCTGAGCTGCCGTGCCCTGTCTGCTGTGGTTGGGGTTTGCAAGATATTCATGATTTTGCTTTTGACCTGGAAAGTTTCTTATGACTTGTCATCCATTGATACACATAGCCCACCTGTTTTTGCCTATAGCGTACAAGCCGGGGATATTGATTTCCGGCGGTGTATAAACTGAGGGCTTCTTCCAGCAGACAAGGGCGCACCGTTGTCCTGAGTCGGCTCCCGGCAAGCAGGTAGAGATCCAGGGCCAAGTGATACTGTTCCGAAAAATAGCCACGGCTGATCAGGCGGCCCAGCCAACCTGCCAAAGCTTTTACTTGTTTGGCTTCCTGTTTTTTAAGGTTATCACCCGCTTGTTTCTCGTATTCATATAAACGACAGACCAGTCGGCTCCTGCCCTCCGGGAGTTTTTGCCAAAAATCATGTATGATAAGCGACTGCTGTGCTTGTACGGTTACCCGAAGACAGATTTTTTCCTGTTGCCGGGGATGACTCATGATTAAACTGGCAGTTGATTCTTTTACCGCACGAGTAATCTGGAAAAGATCAGACAGAGTAAAGGATTTTCCCGCTACAAGGTTCTCCCGTTCATTGATGTAAGACGGCGGGCGGCCAATGAGAAAGGAGAGTTCACCGGGAGTCCAGCCCTGCCTGATGCGTAATAGCTTTACCTGGTAAGCAAGGTCCATCTCAGCCGTAAAAACCTCCCGAAAAGGCTGTATGGACGGACGGTTTTGAGCAGACATACTTTATTTATAATACATTTTTGTGAAAAAAATTTGATTTCTACCAGCATTGATCAGGCAGTTTCTTCCTTTTGTGATGTTTCAACGGAGGCAGGTTTATGATCTTTCCATTTACAGAAGTCAATTTTCACTGCTTCCGGCTCGGCCCTTACAGCCAGCAGGTGGGCAGCTTCGATCATTTTATGCAGGGAAACGGCCGTATGAAGCATGCAGAGCTCATCATTCAATTCTGTAATGGGCTGATTGGACAAAGCATGCGATAAGATGTTACGGACTGTTTGTTTCCAGCAATCAATTGATTGCTGCCGGGTAAATGTTTCCAGCGTTCGATAGGGATCAAGAAATTCCTTTTTGCTTAGGTAACGGGGGAAGTAATCCCAGGGAGACTGGCCATTATACCCGGCACAGTATAGCTGGTAATCGGTGAGCATCCACAGGGTTTCCTGCTCAAAGCTATCAAGGAGTACGCCGGGATTGTATTCCCCGTTGTTTACGATGCAATAGACGGTCTCCAGCAGCTCCTCCAGCATATCGGCAAAGTGAAGCAGCCGTGCAGGTGACTGTTTTTTACAGGTCGATTTGGCCTCTGCCGCAATGAGCATTTTAGCCAAAATTTTCCGTGCCCGCGGAAGGGTGAAGCAATCAAAGAAGGCACAAATAGAGCTGGTTGAGGTTTGGAGTATGGCCATACGAAAAGGTTTATTGGTGAAATATTGAGGGGTTGTTTTACTGGCAAGGAGCTGCCGGCAGCCTGGCTCAGGTTTTTCGCCGGTCTTTGTGGAACCATTTGTTAAACCAGCAGTTGTAATACTTTTTCCTCCAGCGGATGTGCAGCCTGAGCATTTTTTTGTCTGTTACGCCAGGCCAGCACATGCCGATGGCATCAAGTTCGGTGAACAGTTGCAGCCGTTCCTTTTCTGTGAAATAGTTTTCACCATATTTCATTTCGATGATATAGCTGAGCAGGTAGACTTTTGCGTCATCCCTGCCCTCCCGTTTCCAGGAGCCGCAACTGCAGTTATCCATAAAATCGATGAGCAGTTCGTTGGGAGTCACATCAAAGAGTTTGCACAGCATGAGGAAACCGTAGGGGATGACGAACCGGAATTCCTGTGTACGAGCATAATGGCCTGTTTGCCATGGGTGGCCGGGGGAACTGTTTTTTTGTACCCGGATGTGTCATTGGTGATCAGCATAGTCAATGGTTTTGTATACAATTATACACATTTTATGTGTATTTTATACATTTTTTGTATCATTTTTTATACACAGTTCTTAATTTCTTTACCGGGATGACACTACGCCGAACGAAATTGAACCATGGCCAGGTCCTGGCAGCAGCCGTGGAAGCTACCGGTCTTAACAAGGAAGATGTGGCCAGGAAAGCCGGCTACAGCCGGTCGGCCTACTACAAGCATATTGAAAATCCTGATCTTGATTTTCATATCCTGATTGCCTACGGAAAGGCCATCAATCACGATTTTACCAACGAGTTCCCGGAGATGCCCAAATACCTGCTGGAGGAGCCAGACGAGATTTACGGAAAGCCTGCCACCCTGGAGGAGGCGTTAAAACTGTTGGCTCAATGGAAAGATAAATACCTTGACCTGCTGGAGAAATACAAGGCACTCATGGAAGAAAAGATGGCGAAGAAATAGGCCGCTACTACTGGTACCGTTTGGCTGGACAAGCCTTTATTCATCGAAGGCCCTTTCCTATCACCATTTATGACTATCTACCGATGGGGAAAAATACCGTTGTTGTTTTAAAATAAATTCTATACCTTACTGAATCCTACCCGGCACAGCATGCCCGGGGAGTACCAGCCGTTGAAAGGCTTACAGGTTAACTGCACTGATTGATAGATTTTTCCGGAACGATTTTGTGGGAGGGGTATAAATGCCTGGGAAACCAGGCCAATGACTTATTTAGCTGTGAAGTGATAGGTGATAATAAGAAGGAATAAAAAAAGCCCCGCATTGTAAGGCGAGGCAACTTAAATGTTTTCACAACGGAATAATCCTTATTGTGATTTGCTTTCAAATTAGACAATAAAGAAAAACAAATTATTTTATTATTCCAAATACATATTAAATGAAAAGAATATTAGGCCTTGACTTAGGTACAAACTCCATTGGCTGGGCATTGATAGAACAAAATTTCCAAGAAAAGAAGGGTAAAATCATTGGTATGGGAAGCAGAATTATTCCTATGAGCCAAGATGTCTTAGGTGACTTTGATAAAGGTAATTCCATCTCACAAACTGCAGAACGAACAAGACTAAGGAGCATAAGAAGATTAAGAGAACGATACCTCCTACGCAGGGAAAGACTACACAGAGTATTGAACGTTTTAAAGTTTTTACCGGAGCATTACGCCAAACAAATCGATTTTGAGAAACGATTGGGAAAATTCATAGAAGAAACTGAGCCAAAAATTTCGTATAAACCAGTATGGAACGAAACAAAAAAGAAAAATGAATACGAGTTTATATTCAAAAACGCCTTTCACGAAATGCTGGACGATTTCAAAAATCATCAACCAGAATTATTGAAGCGAAAAAACAGGAAAGGAGAAGATCCAAAAATCCCTTATGATTGGACTATATATTACTTGCGGAAAAAGGGCCTTACTTACAAATTAGAAAAAGAAGAGATAGCCTGGATTTTATTAAACTTCAATCAAAAAAGAGGATATAATCAGTTGCGGGGCGAAGATGGTGAAACGTCATCTAATATTAAAGAATATGTAGTAGCGCTCAAAATAGTTCAAATAGAAAAGGGTGACGCGGATAAAAAAAATGACAAAAAAAACTGGTACAACATCAAATTAGAAAACGGATGGATCTATTCAGCTACATTTATTACTGAACCACAATGGCTGAACGCCGAAAAAGAATTTTTAGTTACTGAAGAACTTGATGAATATGGCAATATCAAAATAGTCAAAGACAAGAAGCTAGATAAAGTTGGAAAAGAAAAGCGAAAGATTACTCCTTTGCCCTCTTTCGAAGAGATTGAGCTGATGAGCAAAAAAGAACAAGATAAAATCTATAGAAAAATTAAGGCAAAAACAGAAATAACTATCAGCAATAGTGGCAAAACTGTTGGCACATATATCTATGACACATTACTTCAAAAACCCACTCAAAAAATCAGAGGAAAGTTAGTCAGAACCATTGAAAGAAAGTTCTATAAAGAGGAAATAAAAGCAATACTAAAAAAGCAAATCGAGCTTCAGCCGGAACTTTTCACTGAGGATCTATACAATGATTGTGTAAGAGAATTATATCGAAACAATGAGGCACATCAGATGATATTAAGCAAAAGAGATTTTATCCATTTATTTGTAGATGACATCCTCTTTTATCAACGGCCGCTTAAAAGCCAGAAATCATCAATCGGGAACTGCACGTTAGAATTCAGAAAATACAAAGATGCGAATGAAAAGGAAATAACAGAATACCTGAAAACAATCCCAAAATCACATCCTTTATATCAGGAATTCAGGATATGGCAATGGCTTTTCAATCTGAAAATTTACAAGAGAGAGGACAACAGCGATGTAACTCAAGATTTTATAAACAAAGTAGAAGATTATGAAAATCTGTTTGAATTTTTAATGACTCAAAAAGAAGTGAATCACATAGACATCCTCAAATACTTACTGACCCCGCTTGTAAAAAAGAAGTTTCCTAATGCAAAACCCAAAGCCCTGAACCTGGAAATAGCGAATGAAATTGCAAAGTATCGATGGAATTATGTCTTCGACGACACAGAAGAAAAAGAAGAAGAAAAATCAAAAAAATATCCTTGTAATGAAACAGGCTATGAGATTAGAAAACGATTGGGAAAAGTGAAGGATATCTCAGATAACTTTTTGACAGATGAAATAGAACAACAAATATGGCATATCATATATTCGGTAACAGATAAAGACGAATATAAAAAAGCGTTGCACTCGTTTGCTGTAAATCATAATTTAAACGAATCTAGTTTCGTAGAAAACTTTTACAAGTTTCCACCATTTAAAAGCGAATATGGATCTTACTCAGAAAAAGCATTAAAAAAATTATTACCATTATTGCGAATAGGGAAATTTTGGAATTGGAACAATATTGATGCAAGAACTAAAGAAAGAATCAATAAAATAATTACTGGAGAATATGATGAAGAAATTAAAAATAGGGTTCGAGAAAAAGCAATTCATTTAACTGAACCGCATCATTTCCAGGGCTTACAACTTTGGTTGGCACAATATATAGTGTATGACAGGCATTCTGAAGCCGCACTGATGGGCAAATGGAAATCTGCTTCAGACCTGGAACAATATCTTAAAGAATTTAAGCAACACTCGCTTCGAAATCCAATAGTTGAACAAGTGATCACAGAAACCTTGCGTGTTGTAAGAGACATCTGGTCAAAATATGGAAATGGAGCCAGTGACTATTTTGATGAAATTCATATAGAATTAGGACGTGAAATGAAAAATACTGCCGATGAAAGAAAAAGACTAACCAACATAATTAGCGAAAACGAGAGCACCAATCTCCGGATCAAAGCCCTAATAATGGAACTAAAGGATAATTCTGACGGCAAATTGACTGTAGATGATGTTCGACCATACTCACCTATTCAGCAAGAAGCGCTTAAGATTTACGAGGAAGGTGTACTAAAATCAAATATCGAAATCCCTGAAGACATAATTAAAATCAGCAAATCTGCTCAACCTTCAAAATCCGAGTTAGTACGTTATAAACTCTGGCTGGAACAAAAATATCGATCGCCATATACCGGAAAACCAATTCCATTAGGAAAGCTATTTACTACTGCGTATGAAATTGAACATATAATACCACAAAGCCTTTATTTTGACGATAGTCTCAGTAATAAAATACTCTGCGAATCCGCAGTTAATAAATTAAAAAATAACCAACTGGGATTAGAATTTATTAAGAATCATCACGGAGAAAAAGTGCAAACAGATACAGGAGAACTTGTAGAAATATTTTCAGAGAACGCTTATAGAGATTTTATCAATCAACACTATGATAAGAACCGAAGCAAGCTAAATAAGTTATTGCTAGAGGATATTCCAGAAAAAATGATAGAGCGGCAGATGAATGACACACGCTACATCAGTAAATTCATTTCAAATGTACTGTCAAATATAGTTCGTTCAGATAAAGATGATGATGGTTTAAATTCAAAAAACATTGTCCCTTGTAATGGAAAAATCACTGAACGGTTAAGGCAAGACTGGGGATTAAACGATGTATGGAATGATTTGATTTTACCACGTTTTGAACGCTTGAATCAATTGACTAATTCTACTATTTTTACGAGTACGAATAAAGAAGGCCACATTATCCCTTCTATTCCATTTGAATTATCGAAAGGCTTTCAAAAGAAACGTATTGATCACCGACATCACGCCTTGGATGCATTAATTATCGCCTGCGCCACGAGAGACCATGTCAATTTACTAAACAATCAATATGCAAAATCAGCTAACAGCCGATACGATCTACAACGAAAGTTAAGAAGCTTTGAAAATGTGGAATATACTGACAATACAGGCAAACGAATCAAAAGGGATATACCAAAAGAGTTTCATAAACCCTGGAGCAGCTTTTCCGTCGATGCAAAAAATGAATTAGAAAATATAATAGTAAGTTTTAAACAGAATCTCCGTGTCATCAACAAAGCAACTAATCATTACCTGAAAATTGAAAATAACGTTAAGACAGAAAAGAAACAAGAAGGTAAGAATTGGGCCATTAGAAAACCACTGCATAAAGATACTGTCTACGGAAAAGTGGATTTAAAAAGGATCAAACTTGCGAAAGGTAAAATAATAACTGCAACTCGTCAAGGCAACGACTTAATTACAATTTTCAAAGATGTTAAAACTAAAGAAGAAGCTCTACGCATTATAGAAAAAATAACGGACTTGGGAATACAGAAAATTTTAAACAATTACTTGTCAAGCAAAAATAACAATCCTGAATTAGCTTTTTCTCCTGAAGGAATTGAAGAAATGAACAATAATATTTCTCAATACAACGATGGGAAGGCGCATCAGCCTATTTATAAAGTACGCATCTTTGAACTTGGCAGTAAATTCCAGTTAGGTCAAAAAGGAAACAAAAAAGCTAAATATGTAGAAGCTGCTAAAGGAACAAACTTATTTTTTGCCATTTATCAAGATCAAAATGGACTACGCAGCTACGAAACGATCCCATTAAACGTCGTCATTGAGCGACAAAAACAAGGATTAACCTCTGTTCCTGAAACTAATGAGAAAGGAGATTTTTTATTATTTCATCTTTCTCCTAATGATTTAGTGTATATACCAACTGAAGATGAGAAGGAGTATGCCAAAGGACTTGATTTCAAAAACTTGCGTAAAGATCAGATTAAAAGAATTTTCGTTGTAAATGATTTTTCAGGAAACACATGCTATTTTATTCCAAATCATATTTCTAAAAATATTGCACCCAAAGAAGTTGATCTTGGCTTTGATACTAAAAAAAATAAGTTAACCGGCTCTTTCGATACCAAAACGGCAAGTTTTGAAAAGCAACAGATAAAAGAAATATGTTTTAAAATCAAAGTTGATCGTCTCGGTAACATCACACCGGCATTTTAAAAACAAAGGAAATCATAACGCAGAGCAAAATTTAAGGCTGGTAAGGAAATGGGAATACTAAACTCCCTTTCCCATCCGTTTAATTAAGATTAAACCAATATCCTATGATCAAGCGGACCCTCTGCATAGAGAACCCCGCCCATCTCAAATGCCGCAACGACCAGTTGGTGGTTTCCTACAGCGGCATCAAGGGCCTGGAGGATGTGCCGGACAAATCGGTACCGGTAGAAGATATCGGCATCCTT
>DASZPW010000020.1:0-2270 GCA_035550155.1 Chitinophagaceae bacterium
AACGATCGCTTATGTAAATTATTTAATGGTACGAAATGGCACCATTATTCAAACTCATACCAGCAAAATAGAAACTCATTTAGATGAAAAAGAAGATGAGATCATTTCTTTTGCCATAGCACGACTGAGAGAAACATTTAAGAGCGATGCAAATGAGCTCATCATTCCATTTTCTATCGTTTACCCGGAAGAAGGTATTATCCTGACGGTTCCAAAAAGCGGTACCAAAAAGAAGCTGCTGGAGCTTTCTGAAAAAAATGTCAATTATTTCATTGAAGAGTTGAAAAACAAAGAGCGGTTGCAGCTTAATACTCCCAAAATACAAACAGAATATTTACTGAAACAGCTCCAGGAAGATCTTCAGTTGCCTTCTATTCCTTCACATATTGAATGTTTTGATAACTCCAATTTACAGGGAAGCAATCCGGTGTCTGCTATGGTATGCTTCAAAAATGCAGAGCCCAGTAAAAAGGATTACAGGCATTTTAATGTAAAAACGGTAAAAGGGATCAATGATTTTGCTACCATGAAAGAAGCGGTTTATAGGCGTTATAAAAGGGTTTTGGAAGAAAATATTCCCTTTCCGCAGTTAGTGATCATTGACGGAGGAAAAGGCCAGTTAAATGCCGCTATTGAAGCTTTAAAAGAGTTGAAAGCCTCGTCTAAAACCACATTGATAGGGCTGGCAAAAAATGAAGAAGAGATCTTCTTTGCCGGTGATAAGGAATCACTGAAACTCCCCTTTAATAGTGATAGTTTGAAGCTGATTCGCAGGATCAGGGATGAAGTGCATCGTTTTGGTATTACTTTTCATAGAAATAAGAGGAGCAAAGCTGCTTTTAAAAACGAATTAGAGGCTATTCCGGGCATCGGAAAGAACACAGCTGACCTGTTGTTGAAAGAATTCCGATCTGTAAAAAATATGAGGGAAAAGCAGCTGGAGGAAATCGCAAGAATTGCAGGGAAAGCAAAAGCAAAGATCCTTTATGAGTATTTCAATAAATAAAACAGGATATCCTATAAAAAAAATGGGGCCCGGATAGAAATCCAGCCCCGTTTTTAAAATCCAATATCCTATGAAAAACCGAAACGAAAATACGATAATATTCCAAATTACCTAATAGGACTTTTACGATTTTCAAAAGTTTTTTTAAGCCTTTTAAAACGAAATATTTGAACAATAAAAAAGCCCCTTTACGGGGCTTTAAAAATTTTATTTTAAACGGGGCCGGCTTATTAATATGACCATAAATTCTGCTCGTAATCAAATATTTTATTTTTGATGTTATCACCTTCAAGCAATGCCAGGATCGGATCTTTAATATAATTCCTGATATATTTATTGAGGGGATTGTCTAAGGTAGACTTTATCACATAACTACTAAACATACGGCTTTCAAACAATTCCTCCCAGGTCATCCTGCTTTGACCCATGTTTTTTGGATTATACACCTCATATTTTGCCAGCGTTGGTCTTAAGTCAGGATAATAGAGCCAGAATAATGGTTGAGTACCCCTTTCTGTCTTTCCATCAATACTCATAATCGTTTTGCATGGAGCTATTCCAATAATCCGGCAAAATAAACGGCTTGCTTCACGATCAAAAACCCAATCTTCTTTGATCCTGAATTTTACAATATCATCAGGATTTAATGTCGGGCACACTACTACAAAGCTGTCAATTTTATTCGGATCATTCAGGTTGTAAACAGCGTTTGTGTCACATTTGTTTCCCGCTCCTCCGCTCAATGCTTTTTCAAATTCTGCAGAATCGAGAGGTGTTGTAAAGCGGTCATCATCGGGACTAAAGGCCGTTACTTTTCCGGAACGAACTGCTTTGACCAGTATGCTGATGAATCTTTGATCGCCATTATCATCCTGTGCGGCAAAGCGGAATACCTGGTTCATTTTTTCACGGGTATCAATTTCTCTCCACACTCTTTCGCTGAACAATGCATCATCCTTTCTTAAATATTCATAGTCCAAAGGTGTTCGTTCATTAAGACCTTTTTCAAATACGCCATCCATGCGCAGAGATTTTTTCACCGTATCACTGAACCCACCAGTTTGCGGAGCCATTTTGATCGGAATATTTCCGTATGGATTATAATTCGTCGGCTGCTGATTATTATTATTAACCTGCGTAGGCTGTTTGGTAGTATCAGCAGGTTGTTGCGTGGTCTGATTTCTGTTTCTGCCACGACGCTGTGCATCTGCATTTACGGTTATCCCGGCGCATGCAACCAGCAATACTATCAACTTCACAAACT
>DASZPW010000021.1:0-6883 GCA_035550155.1 Chitinophagaceae bacterium
TAACGGAGGTGATGATAAGATCATCGTTGTTTCAAAAAAATAACCTTACTAAGACTTTATCGCAGCGATACCTGGTAAAATTTTCCCTTCAAAGAATTCCAACATTGCGCCGCCTCCCGTTGAGACATAACTGACTTTGCCGGCATAACCGAACTGGTTGACAGCCGCCACACTGTCACCACCACCGACCAGTGAGAATGCGCCATTTTCTGTTGCCTGTGCTACCGCCTGCGCCATACATTTAGTGCCATGCTGAAAATTGTGCATCTCAAACACTCCCATCGGGCCATTCCACAAAATAGTTTTTGAATGATTGATTACGTTCATGAATTGTTCACAGGCATTAGGCCCGATATCCAATCCCATCCAGCCATCCGGAATATGATTACTGGGCGCATCGGAAGTTTTAGCGTTGGCATCGAATTTATCAGCGATAATAGAATCGGCGGGCAAATGAATATTCACGTCTTTTAACTCTGCCTTCTTCAATAAATCAGCTGCTGTTTGCATCCGTTCTTCTTCACAGAGTGAGTTACCAATTTTGCCTCCCATTGCTTTTATAAAAGTATATGCCATACCGCCGCCGATGATAATGTCTGAAGCTTTTTCCAATAAGTTTTCCAGAATTAAAATTTTGTCCGACACTTTGGCTCCACCTATAATTGCTACAAAAGGTTTTTGGGAATTATGCAATACTTTTTCTGCACTGGCCACTTCATTTTCCATCAGCAATCCAAACATTCTTTTTTCTTTGGGAAAAAACTGGGCGATCACTGCGGTGGAAGCATGTGCCCGGTGCGCTGTTCCGAAGGCATCATTTACATACACATCGCCGAGAGCGGATAATTTTTTGGCAAAGCCGGCGTCGCCTTTTTCTTCCTGCTTGTAAAAACGAAGATTTTCCAGTAATAAAATTTCACCCGGTTGCAATGATGCTGCCATCTGAAATGCCTCCTTCCCGATACAATCCGGAGCAAAAAGAACTGTGGCTCCCTGCAGCAGTTTTCTCAAATGAATTACCAAATGTTTCAATGAATATTTTTCTGCGGGACCATCTTTAGGACGGCCGAGGTGGCTCATAAGAATAACCGAACCGCCATCATTTAATATTTTCCGAATTGTTGGCACGGCAGCCCTGATCCTTGTGTCGTCGGTGATCTCGAATTTATCATTTAACGGCACATTAAAATCTACCCGGATCAACGCTTTGTAGCCTTTGAAATTAAAGTCTGAAAATTTAGACATACCTGATTTTTAGTTTTCCAAAATTAGCAGAAACAAAAATGCCCCATCCTTTGGCAAGCTCAGGATTCCGGGGCATTATTTCAAATTCATTTTATTTACTGATCAATTTGGCAAAGTAATGTACCGTTCTTACCAACTGGCTGACATAACTCATTTCGTTATCGTACCAGCTCACGGTTCTTACCAATTGCGCCTCTCCGGCAGCCTGCACTTTGGTTTGCGTGGCATCGAAAAGCGAACCGAAATGCATACCGATGATATCGCTGCTAACAATTTCATCTTCATTATAGCCGAATGATTCGTTGGATGCGGCTTTCATGGCAGCGTTCACTTCTTCGACGGTTACTTTTTTATCGAGGATACAATTTAATTCTGTGAGTGACCCTGTAAGCGTCGGAACCCGTTGTGCTGTTCCGTCTAATTTTCCTTTCAGGTTTGGCAATACCAGGCCAATTGCTTTGGCAGCGCCGGTGCTGTTGGGCACAATATTTTGGGCAGCGGCTCTTGCTCTTCTCAGGTCCCCTTTAGGATGCGGGGCATCCTGCGTATTCTGATCGTTGGTATACGCATGAACGGTGGTCATCAATCCTACTTTAATACCAAATTTTTTGTCGAGGACATCTGCCATGGGCGCCAAACAGTTGGTGGTGCAGGAAGCGCAGGAAATAATTGTTTCGCTTCCGTCGAGAATATTGTGATTGACATTAAAAACAATTGTTTTCAGATCGCCGGTGGCGGGTGCGGAGATCACGACTTTTTTTGCACCTGCAGTAAGGTGTGCAGAAGCTTTGTCTTTATCGGTGAAAAAGCCGGTGCATTCCAGTACCACATCCACGTTATGATCTTTCCATGGTATTTCGGCGGGATTTTTTTGTGCATAAATTCTTACGGTATCGCCATTAACAATAATAGCATTGTCGGTAGATTTTACCTCTGCATCGAAGCGGCCCTGGGCGCTATCATATTTTAGGAGGTGTGCCAATACTTTTGGGCTGGTGAGGTCATTGATGGCGACCACATCGATACCTTCCATTTTATAGATCTGACGATAAACCAGGCGGCCGATCCTTCCGAAACCATTGATCGCAACTTTAACGGTGCTCATTAGACTTTGAAAATTTGATGAATTAATAATTTAAAAATTGAGATGCAAAGTTACAAAATGCGGGTGTGAGATAGTGTATCAGATTTTGTAAAAAAATGGAAATCAGAATAAAAACATTTGGCTAAAAATGCCGGTGCGGCTATCTTTGCGTCCCTTGAAAGAGGCCCGTTCGTCTAAGGGCTAGGACACCACCCTTTCACGGTGGTGATACGGGTTCGAATCCCGTACGGGCTACAAAAAAGCATTGGGAAACTAAGTCCCCGCAAATTTTAATCTGCGGGGATTTTTTATTGTTTGTTGATCAGTGATGTTACTTACATGAAATTTCGGCGACAATACTACAAACTGAAAACACAACCTATCTTCAAACATTTTAATCGTAAAACTTCGAAAAACGAGTAGAATTACTGAAAAGTGCAACTCCAGTGCTACTATCCAGGGAGGAGATAGGGAGCATCTATGCTCCATCCATACTCTTTGTCTCGTACTAAAATAGCTATACAAGTTGGCAAATTAATAGTTCGAGTTCTATACATTGGTGAAAGCTATTGATGCTGCATTAATTATTCTCCTCCCCCATTTTGAAAAATAATTAAAGTTCAGAAGCCGGCCCTCCCGACTGAGTCAGGACAGGCTCTCCGCGGGGGGGATAATGAAAGTCGTTTTAGTTTGGTAATAGTTTACGGTCATCGGTGGCACGGTTTGAAACCGTGCCACCGATGTTATTTTAAGTGCGGCAAAAAAGTACAAAAAAGTACAAAAAGCTGCAAAAGCGGCATGTTGATTTCTGACTGCTGCGATTCCAATTTATTCTTGTGTTGTCAATTGACAAAGCATGTATATCGCAATAATTTTTTGTTGAAGAGCTCCGATAAAAAGTTGTTGCGTCATGCGGGCCTGATGAAATGTGCCCTCCTACTTTACAACGAAGTATCCGAAAAACATTTCGATTTATTAACTACCCCGTAAGGGAAAAAAATGTGAGTTATGCCCAAACAAAAAGGAATACTGCCGATCCAGGGAACATCCGGTAACATCACTTTTTACAAATCAGGTGATGGGTATATGATGAGAGGAAAAGGCGGTGTGGATGGAAAAAGGATCGCTACTGATCCGGCATTCCAGAGAACCCGAGAGAATGGAGCAGAATTCGGAAGAGCCGGTGCAGCAGGTAAAGTGTTGCGCAATGCGCTGCGCAATGTGATCCAGAACAGCAGGGATAACAGAGTGGTCGGACGATTGACCAAAGAAATGATGAAGGTGGTCAAATCCGATACGACGAATCCGAGAGGAGCCCGTACTATTTCTGAAGGCAATGTGGAATTGCTGAAGGGATTTGATTTTAATATCAACGGGAAGCTTGGCGCCACGCTGTATGCCCCGCATACTGTTACGATCGATCGTGTTGCCGGAGAATTGAAAGTGGATCTTGCCTCTTTCATTCCTGTAAATATGATCGCTGCGCCATCAGGTACTACGCATTTCAAGATCATTTCTGCAGGAGCAGCGATTGATTTTGATGCGGAAGTATTTGAAGTGGATTCGCAGAGTACTGATCTGCTGCCGTGGGACAGCGCCTCTACTGCCGCTATTAACCTGACGAATGCCGTAACGGCTAACAACACTCATCCTTTGTTTCTTGCATTAGGAGTAGAATTCTACCAGGATGTAAACGGAACAAAGTATTCACTGAAGAACGGTGCATTTAATGCGCTGGCTTTGGTGGAAGTGAGCGGGAATTAGAGATAGTCAGGAGATGGGAGTCAGGAGTCGGGAGACTTGAGTACGACAGGCTGTTAGCCTTTAGCTGTTGGCTGTTGGCTTTTAGCTTTTATTAATTCTGCCTGACGGCAGACAGGTCTAAAACCCTAAGAAAATGAAACTGGAGCTTATCAGAACGTATTATACCAATGGAACGAACGGACAACTTCTCTATAACGGAGAGAAAGTATGCTCAATGATTGAGCTACCCTGGAAAGAAAATGCGTCGCAGATTTCGTGTATACCAGAGGGCCAGTATGAGCTGAGAAAAAGATACAGCCCAAAATTCGGATGGCATTTTTTGCTGATGGATGTCCCGGGACGGGAGCTAATCCTGATCCATCCTGCAAATAATGCATTAAAAGAATTGAAAGGCTGTATTGCTCCGGTTTCTTTTTTGATCGCTGCCGGACAAGGTGGTGAATCAAGAAAGGCGCTGGGGAAATTGAAAGAGCTGATCTACCCGATGCTGGAGAGGAAAGAGAAAGTCTGGTTGGTTGTTAGAGCGTGAGAGCGTGAGAGGTGAGAGAAGTGAGAAGGCCCCCGGTAAGTGAACTAAGGTTGAATTTTTCCGATTCCCCAAAGGGGGGATTTGAAGATGCGTTTAGTTCGAAGATGGTCCCCGGAGAGAGAACTACAATTGAAATTTTCCGATTTACCGAAGGGGAGATTTGAAGATGCGTTTAGTTCGAAGAGGCGATTGATTTACGAAACAATTTTTTTAATCATTCAAATTAAAAAGATGAGAGTAAAACAAGCAGTGAACACTGTGACAACAAGAATACAAAAACCCACTCCAAAGTTTTTTCAAAAACTGAGGAACGTAGGAGTAGTTGTGGCAGCGATAGCCGGAACAATCCTGGCTGCACCAGTGGCATTACCAGCGGTGCTGGTGAAACTGGCAGGATACCTGACCGTAGCCGGTGGTGTAATGGGAGCCGTAAGCCAGACGGCGGTGAAGGGAGACAAGTAGTTGGCGATTCAGAGTTTAGAGTTATGAGTTTAGAGTGATGAGTGATGAATGATGAATTGCTTTCTATGAAAACTAAAACTCCTTCTTCATTGTGTCTACAATTCGGAGAAGGAGTTTTTTTTAAAGTAAAAAGTAAAAATGCAAAAGTAAAAATGCAAAAGTAAAAAAATGAGTGATCAGAGTTTTACGGCGGGAACGAAGATGGGAACTGCGGGAGGAACGCTGATGATCATTCTTGCGAATATCACAACAGGCGATGTTTTAAAAACAGTGGTGCTGGCGGCATTAGGTGCAGTAGTGAGTTTTGGAGTGTCGTTGTTGTTGAAGAGAATGATGAAGTGGCGAAGGCCTCCTAAATCCACCTGATCCTTTGAGAGGCTCAGGATGCGATTATGAAGACCCTGCTGAAAAGCGGGGTTTTCTTTTTGCCACGAATGGCACGAAAGTATGGTTGTCTGAACCTGGATTTGGGTGGATTGAAAGATTGAGAGGATTTTTGATCCTCCCCCATTTGATTTTTTTTTATAGTTCTGAATTCGTCCCCCTCCAAGAGGGGGATAGTGAAAAGTCATTTTGATTGAATCGTGTAATTGTCCGAATCCCGAATTGGTTCGGGACGGGCCTGGATTTGGGTGGATGGAATGATTGAGAGGATTTTTATTTGTTGAGTTACGTTAGTTGCAAAAAGTTTAACGGAGCAACGGTTTGAAACCGATCGCATAGGGCTGCAAAGTCAGGAGACTTTGCAGAGCTGATGGGATCATACTTCATCATTTTTTTTGTTAAGAAATTGACTTCAGTGTAGCAAGTTTACCAATTACGATTCCTGTTGTGACCTGTTGCGTTTGTTTCTCGATTCAATATAACGAAGTATAAGCGTTCCTATAATTGTGAGCACTGTTAATTGCAGGACTACCAGTGCGATAATCCCCAAAAACGAATAGATGAACTCCGGGGGGCTCCCTGCGGCTAACAACATTCCTTCTCAATTTTGAGTAAAATTGATTTACATCGGCTATCATTTGTAAAACACCTATCTCGTAGTGGGAAGAATTTAGTGGCGGGAATGCTATACCCTACAATAACTTCCCGATGAAAAATATTATTGCCTATGTGAAAAACTTTTTTGACCGATGGCAATTACGCAATGACGGTACGGAATAGGGCAAGTATTTATTAAAGCCAGCCATTTAAAATAATTCAAGCGGAATCTTTAACCGGAATTCTTACTTCAAGAGTGCATCCATTTCCGGGAGCAGTGATGATACGAACGGTGCCATCAAAAAACCCGACACGGTTGCGGATGTTTCGTAAGCCTATGCCTTCTGTTTTTTTGTCGGGGTCAAAACCAAGGCCATCATCGGCAATGGACAATAGTACCTGTTCGCTTAATTCCAGAAGCTGTACCATTATATTTTTAGCGTGTGCATGCTTTAAAATGTTGTTGACCTGTTCCTGAATCACCCTATACAGCATCAATTTTTTGTCATTGCTGAGATTGGCTTCGCTAAAATTTTCTGCATTTAATTTAGTTTGCACGTTTGTTATTAAAGTAATTTCTTTCAGGAGTCCATCGATCGCCAGTATTAAAGGTATGTCGTCGAGGGCGGGTGCGATCAGCTCATGCGTCAGTTTCCGGATTTCGTTAATGGCGAGTGAAATATATTCATTTGTTTTTTTCAGAGATTGGGGATCAGGGATTTCTTTTTTGAGCGCATGGGAGAGATAGAATTTGGAAGCTGCGAGGATCTGGTTAATATTATCATGCAGTTCCCGGCCGATCATTTCCCGTTCTCTTT
>DASZPW010000022.1:0-3172 GCA_035550155.1 Chitinophagaceae bacterium
TACAATATTCCAACGAAAGTTATTTCATCTGATGGCATTTAGTTAGCAAGGGATACAGCCAACTTAAACTTTGCTGCCATAGCGGGGTAAAGTGCTTAAATTCAAGTGTAGTTTTCAAATCAACTTTAGTGCTGGGTTGACAGTTCTGTACCCTGAAATCCCGCACGAACACCAAGTGTCCAAACGTAATATCCCGCAAACTCCACTGATTCAAGCAATCAAACAAAATTCTTTACTGCGCTTTAAGTAAAGTAAAACTGTCGCTAACAATTGGCATTGCCCAGGCGGGGCAGGCCGGGTCGAGCTTCAGGCATTAGCAACTGCGGTCAGCAGTTATTGGGTTTCACCCAATGCTACTCATCAACAAAATATGTTTTCAACTTTTGTAACTTGTATTGGCATTTGTTTGGGAGGGTCGAAATGATCCCTCCTGCTGAAAACAAAGCCAAAGCCCTCACAGCTGTATGACAACATGAAGCTATGCTGAATTTTATTAGAAAACACTGGTATGACATGGGAGGCGTTTTTGCCATCCTGGTCATTTTGTATCTTTTGCAGGCAAAAGAGCTGACCGCCTACGGCTATATCACCTGGCTGAGTCTTGTCTCTCTCTTCCTGCATCAGCTGGAAGAGTACCGGGTTGTGGGCACATTTCCCGGAATGGTCAACACCGTGATGTATCATAGTGATTTGCCCGACAGGTACCCATTAAATACAAACACAGCGGTGTATGTAAATGTATATGTTGGCTGGTCTTTTTACCTGCTTGCCGCTCTTTTAGGTAAAAAAGCAATCTGGCTTGGTATGGCAACAATCTTAGTATCGCTGGGTAACACGATCGCCCACAGCATTGTATTTAATATCAAGGGCAAAACATTGTACAATGCGGGCCTTGCCAGCAGCTGGCTTTTCTTTGTTCCCTGCAGCTGGTACTTTTTTAAAACCATCCATCAGGAGCATTTAGTATCAGCAACTGACTACCTGGTTGGCATTCCGCTTGGTATAATTTTGAATGTAGTGGGCATTTTAAAAATGATAGAATGGTTTGCCGACAAAAACACACCCTACATATTTGCACAGCGAAATCTATTGCCCAAAGACCGGAAAACGAACAACAGCTGACAGGTACTGTCAAAAGCATACTATGGCAGAGCAGTAAGTGACGTCTCTTTGAAAACCCTTCTATTGTTTAACAGTAAAATCAGGGTTATGAAAAGAAATGCGTTTTTAAAACTAAGTTTATCGCTCGGGGCATTGCTGCCGACATTTTTGACTGCTATTGGAAGAATTCCCTACAAAAGAAGAGTTGATAAAGGCATTAAAGTTGATGCAGGTAAAGATCGTGCTAATGCACCCATGACTCTTTTTGAGGGTGACACTTTTTACACGAAAATATCGACAAATGACACAGATGGTGATGTGTATCTTTTTGAATCCAGCCGGATAAAAGAAGGTGGTCCCGCGCTGCATTTTCATTACGAGCAGGATGAATACTGGTATATTTTACAGGGAGAATTTCATTTTAAAGTAGGTGAACAAAGCTTTGCAGCCAAAGCAGGCGATACCGTTTTTGGACCAAGAATGGTACCGCACGCATTTACAAAAGTTGGTGAAGGTGAAGGAAAGATACTTATGTTCTTTCAACCGGCTGGAAAAATGGAAGACATGTTTCGGAAAATAAGTGAAGGTGCCACAAAAAACATGACTGAAGCCGAGCAGGATCAATTTAGAGAAGAGCACGGCATCAAACGTGTAGGCCCCCCGCTCACAAATTTAAAAAAGTGGTAAAAGCAGCAGGAAGGCACTACAAACATATCAGTAAAAAGCTGGGCTTTACGGCCTGTATGAAATTGAACAGGCAACAGGTGTTGTGAAACACAGCCTTATTGGATCCATACTGCCGCAAAATATCGGCATTACCGTGCATAGAAATGAACAAGTAATTGATGGAAAGCTGACAATAATTCCTGACAGCAGCACTGAGCAGAACGAACCGGTAACCCGGATACTTACCTGGCGCAGGATAAAATAAAATGCAGTAGCTTACTGAAAAAATATCGGTAGCGTATTTATGAAACATCTCTTCTGTTTAATATTATTTGCAGTCCTGGCCGGTTGCAGCCCTAAGCTATTCAACGCAAAATGGGTACGTGAACAATCGCCGGAACGTTTTGTCGCCCGGTTTGAAACCTCCAAAGGAAATTTTGATCTTCAAATTATGCGGCAGGCCTCCCCCGCTGCCGCCGACCGGTTTTACCAATTAGTGAAGCATCACTATTACGACAATGCGCTTTTTTACCGGGTGGTACCCGACTTTGTGGTGCAGTTTGGAACAACTGACTCGGTAAAACTCAACCACTGGAGCCACTTCACAATCCCGGACGAGGCCGTGCGGCAGGGCAATACCAGGGGCAGCCTCAGTTTTGCCAGGTCAGGCAAAGAAACCCGTGGCACAGAACTGTTCATCAACCTCAAAGACAACCTCTTTCTCGACAGCATTGACTATGCCGGCGTAAAGGGCTTTCCGGCCTTTGGCCGCGTGATTGCCGGTATGGAGGTGGTGGAAGCACTATACGATGGCTATGATGATAACACGATGGGGCAATTAAGCACTATGTACAGCAACCGTGCACAGTTTTTAAACAGCTTTCCCAAACTGGATTCCATTCGAAAAGCGTATCTCGTCAGGAGGCGGTAAATCAAAGGGGGCAAAACCTACGATTATGCAGTTTTTTCCTTCCTTTCTTTTGTTTCTTTTTTTTCAAGAAAAAGAAAAGAAAGGCTATGACTGATTTTACAGGAAGGATTTTTCTCTCCTTTCTTTTGTTTCTCCAAAAGAAAAGGAGCCCGAAATCGATGTATGGCCCGATTTCGGAACGCCTTGATGAAGCTTTTGTGCTTGTGTAATGAATAACTGTATTAATGCTATTGATCGGCAGAATCTTTTTTTTGTTTTCTGTACGGGTGTTTTCCTTTCGACCTTGCATTTTCTTTTGTTTCTTTTCTTCTCTTCAGGAAAAAGAAAAGAAAAAGAACACAAGAAATGATCGCTATTCCCAAAAATCTTCACAAAAGATTTTCCGCTCTTTCTCTACATTTATGGGCTGAACCCTTTGCTCAAAACGTATGAATGGAATAACCGGAAAAACTGTTTTCATGTTTTGCCTGCCGG
>DASZPW010000023.1:0-5123 GCA_035550155.1 Chitinophagaceae bacterium
CCGATTTTTTTTAATTTGTAAATTATTTACCAATAAACCATTGAAAATACCCAGCAAGACTGTATTAAAATGCGGTGCTGCAAATGCGCTAACCAGGCCAAAACAGGAAATCAGACAGAAATAAAATGCCGGGTAAAGAAAAAATAATTCCAATCATCTCATTGCCACTAGCCGCTTTCACCATCACTGCGAGTGTGGCTGGATTATTAGCACCCGGGTTTTATGCCAAAGAAACCCGGATCTGGGCCACACAATCCCTCGGTCAAGACATCATCGACCTTTTTTTCATAACACCGGTGCTTATTGTTACTTCAATTTTAGCTTCACAAAAAAATAAAACTGCACTCCCCATTTGGGCCGGAACGAATTTGTATCTCGCTTATACGTTTGCGATCTATTGTTTTGATGTCCACTTTAACCAACTATTTCTTTTTTATTGTTTTTGTTTCGGATTATCCGTTTTCTCTTTTATCTATTTTTTGGTTGTGCTGAAATCAGATGCTCCCGGCAATGGCCTCCGGCATAAAACTCCATTGCGTTTTATCGGGATCTACTTTATCATTATTTCTGTTTTATTTTACTTTTTGTGGCTGGCTGATATTTTCCCTTTTCTTTTGAAAAGCAGTGTACCAACCAAATTGGCAGAAACAGGCATGTTCACAAACCCGGTAGAAGTACTCGATCTCTCATTAGTTTTACCCTCCATTTTTGTTACAGGTATTTTTTTATTAAATGGAAGAAGCATGGGATTTGTGCTTACACCGGTCATACTAACTTTTATAATCCTCATGGATCTTACGATCAGCGTGTTGACAGTGTACGCTTCAATCAACAAAGTGGCAACAGATATTTCCATTGCTATAGTCATGACAATGCTTGGTATTTTCAGTGCAGCGTTGCTGATCATTTATTTTATTAATATCAGGAGTCGTAACCTCCGGTATTATAATGATCCGTAATGAAGCTGATGTAGTATTAAAAAATTTACTACCTTATTGCCAAAAAAATGGCTAGATCTCATCACAGAAAAAAGCACAAGCATTTTCAACCACCTCCTCACACAGGCGGTCATGCCAAATCCAAAGGGAGAGCAGCAACCGTTATTGCGATTGCAGGTGCAGTAGTGGCTTTCGTCATCAGTTATTCCGCTACCGGGGGAGATATGATCTGGGTGATAGCAGTTACAGTGATCGGTGCAGTGATCGGATTTTTTATTGGTAATAATATTGATAAAAGTGATGAAAAAAAATAAGATCGAAATAAATTACTGATACAGGATGGTGCAACTATAAGGATCCAGCACTGCTTTATCCGTCACATCAAAATCCCGCATCACAATATTGTTTTGAATAAAGGTTTTCCACTTGCCATCGGGCAATAAGGTAATAGTCTGCTCTCCTCTCCCATTGAACGCTACGAGTATTTTTTTCCACGGGTCTTTTACTGATTTCCCATTGAGCAGATATGTCACAACACCTGGGGCATTCTGAACACCATATTCAAAATTGATATTATCTGCAATTTCTTTTGCCGTAGTCATTCGAAAAGCAGGATGTTCTTTTCTCATTTTGATCAGTGCTTTTACTAATTGTACCACATCAGCATTTTGAGATTCAAGGCTCCAGTCGATTTCATTGATACTATCCGGTGAATTAAAAGAATTCTCCACTCCCTTTTTGCTGCGTAAAAATTCAGACCCGGCATGAAGAAATGGAATTCCCTGCGATGTCAGTACAATCGCCAATGAAAGTTTCTGCATTTCCCTGCGATCAGCATCAGCAGCATCTTTTGCTGATAACAGCAATTTATCCCAAAGTGTATTATTATCATGACATGAACAATATGTAATTGTATTGAAAGGCCCTGCTGCATAAGGAGCCCTGGAGTAATTCACTTTTGAATAATCAACCTGCGGATGCTCGCAGGAAGCGACGATGCCAAAACGAATACTTTGTTCCATATCCGGTTTGCCGCTGGCAAAGCCCCGGTCATTACTATCAAATACACTTCCTTTGATCGCATCACGGATATCATCACTGAATACAGCGATCCGATCCAGTCTGGATGCATTTTTTTTCAAAGCTCTTAAAGAATCCGGCAATGGAGAATCGCCGGCAGTCCACCCTTCTCCATATAATAAAACATCGGGTTTGATGCGATGCAATTCTTTTGAAATAAGATTCATCGTTTCAATATCCATCACTCCCATCAGGTCAAACCGGAATCCATCCACATGATATTGCTGCATCCAGTATTTCACTGATTCCAAAATAAATTTCCGTACCATTGGCCGTTCACTGGCGATCTCGTTGTTGCAGGCAGTAGCATTAGAATACTTTCCATCTGCAGTTTGCCTGTAATAATATCCCGGCACTAATTGATTGAAATATGAATTCTCAGTTAACGCCGTATGATTGTACACAACGTCCATGATCACCCTTAATCCATTCTTATGAAATGCCTGCACTAATTTTTTGAATTCTTTGATACGACTCACCCCATCATAAGGATTGGTAGAATAAGAACCTTCGGGCACATTATAATTTAAAGGATCATAGCCCCAATTGTATTGCGGCTTATCAGGTTTCGATTCATCCACGGAATTGAAATCGAAACACGGTAATAAATGAACATCAGTAACACCCAGTTCTTTTAAATAATCCAAACCGGTTGAAAGACCTGCTTCATTTTTAGTTCCGGTTTCAGTCAACCCTAAAAATTTTCCTTTGTGCAGAATTCCCGAATTGTCTGATATACTGGCATCTCTTACATGCAATTCATAAATAATCGCATCGGTAGCTTTTTTCTCTATCGGGCTTTTATCTTTTTCCCATCCTTGCGGGTTTGTTTTCCTGAGATCAACCACCATCGCTCTTTTTCCATTCACTCCAACAGACTTTGCATAAGGATCAGGCACTTCATCCATCCATTTGCCATCGATCATCACACGAAATGTGTAAAATTTTCCCATCAGGTCGCCTTTCAGAGTTTTTAACCAGGTGCCGCCATCACTTTTTTGCAACGTGTCGATGCCTGTTTGTGCTCCATTTTCTCCGGCATCATAAAATAAAATCAGTGCTTTCTCTGCAGTAGGCGCCCAGATGCGAAACCTGGATTCAACAGGTGAATAAGTTAATCCAAGATCGTCCCCATTATATATTGGGTATCTCTCATAATTAATTTTTTGTGCATTGGCAAAAAATACCAGTAAAAGAAATGAAACTCCTATCAGTCTTTTCATGAATCGGGCAATTTGTGTTAAAGATACTTTCAATATTCTTTTTTTATCAACTCTGTTGTGCAGAAATTATCTTAAAAATTTTCGTTCAGAAAAGATCAAACCTGTAAATTGTCACTTCATTCACTAATTCAAACTCAATTTTCATATGGGAGAATTCCAGGTTAAGAAACAAACAAAAAAATATGATGTAGTGATTGTTGGTTCCGGTGCCGGGGGTGGCATGTCGGCGTACATGCTTGCCAATGCCGGTTTGAAGATCTGTCTCATTGAAGCAGGCCCGATGTATGATCCGCAAAAAAATGTAACGCAATTAAAAAATCCCTGGGACTCTCCTCGTCGTGGCGCCGGCACGCATTACCGCCCCTTCGGAGATTTTGACGCCTGCTATGGCGGTTGGGATATTGACGGAGAGCCTTACACGAAAGCAGAAGGTACCGATTGGCTTTGGTGGCGGGCAAGAATGCTCGGAGGCAGAACCAATCATTGGGGAAGAATTTCACTGAGATTCGGTCCAAGGGATTTTAAAAGAAAAGATCACGATGGGCTTGGCGACAACTGGCCGATCAGTTATGATGATATCAAACCCTATTATGACAGGGTTGATCAACTCATTGGCGTGTTCGGTACCAATGAAGGTTTGGAAAATGATCCCGACGGATATTTTCTTCCGCCACCTAAGCCAAGACTGCATGAATTATTCATTAAAGATGCTGCAACAAAATCCGGAGTTCGTGTGATACCGGGGCGCCTTTCCATGCTGACGCAAAAAATAAAAAGCACTACGGAAAGAGGCGCTTGTTTTTTCTGCGGCCAATGCAACCGAAACTGCAGTATAGCAAAAGCAGATTTTTCTTCCACCAATGTGCTGATCTATCCGGCGCTGAAAACGGGCAATATTGATGTTGTTCCCAATGCGATGGCAAGAGAAGTATTGACAGATAATGAAGGATTGGCAACAGGTGTTTCCTATATCAGCAAAGATGATAAAATGGAATACCAGGTAATGGGGCGTGTGGTGATTGTGGCCGCCGGCGCTTGCGAATCGGCAAGGTTATTATTGAATTCCAAATCACAAAAACATCCGAACGGCTTAGCCAATTCAGGTAATGCGGTGGGTAAATATTTACATGATTCCACCGGCGCTGCATTGGGTGGTTACCTGCCCAAACTTTTTGGAAGAAAACGTTACAACGAAGATGGCGTTGGCGGCATGCATGTGTATTCTCCCTGGTGGATGGATAATAAAAAATTAGATTTTCCAAGAGGATATCATATTGAATATTGGGGCGGTATGGATCAACCATCTTATGGATTTGGATTTGGTATCGAAGGTCTGAACGGCAAGTACATGGTGAAGGGGCAAAAGAAAGAAGCGGGCGGTTATGGAAAATCACTAAAAGAAGATTTTCGCTTTTTCTATGGCGCGTCAGTTGGAATGGCGGGACGCGGTGAAGCTGTACCTGACATCAGCAATTACTGTGAGATTGATCCGGGCGTTGTCGACAAGTACGGAATTCCTGTTCTCCGCTTCAATGTAAAATGGAGTGATTATGAGATCAGGCAGGCAAAGCACATGAAAGAGACCTTCAAAGAGATCATGCATAATATGGGTGCAGTGATCACCTGGGGTGGTGATGACGGACCTGAAAACGACTATGGCATTAGCCGGCCCGGTGAAATCATTCACGAAGCCGGCACTGTGAGAATGGGCAGTGATCCAAAAAAGTCGGCGCTCAACAAATGGAGCCAGGCGCATGACTGTAAAAACCTGTTTTGCGTTGACGGAAGCCAATTTGTATCTCAGGCCGATAAAAATATCACGTGGACGATACTCGCCCTTAGCATGCGCGCAAGCGAATACATCATGGATGAAATGAAGAAG
>DASZPW010000024.1:0-2053 GCA_035550155.1 Chitinophagaceae bacterium
ACAAGTTTTACATTCAATCCTTCTTCCAGCGCCATATCTAGTCCACGCAGTGCTGCTTTCACTCCCGCAGGATCGCCATCATATATAATGGTGAGGTTGTTAGAATATTTTTTTATCAACCGGAGTTGATCTTGTGTAAGAGATGTGCCACCTGATGCTACCACATTTTCAATTCCTGCCTGGTGCAGTGAAATGACATCGGTATATCCTTCTACCAGCAGACATTCATCGGCTTTATCAATTGCCTGCCGGGCAAAATATGAGCCGTAAAGAATTTTACTTTTTACATAGATCTCATTTTCGGGGGTATTGATATACTTGGGAGCTTTATCATTACTTTTTAAGATCCTGGCGCCAAAGCCCAACACTTTTCCACTATGATTATGCACCGGGAAGATGACACGACCCCTGTAATTATCCATTATCTGTTCATTGCGCAATACAACCAATCCTGTTTTCAATAACATTTCCTGGCTGAATTGTTTAGCAAGCGCTTCCTTTGTAAAAGCATCTTTTTGTTCAGGAGAATATCCTAACTGGAATTTTTTGATGATCTCATCCCGGAATCCTCTTTCTTTCAGATAGCTCAGGCCAATATCTTTCCCTTCCTCTGTTTCAAAAAGCATTTTGGAAAAAAACTGCTGCGCAAAGCTGTTGATGATATACAAGCTGTCTGCAGCCTGCAATTGCTGACGTTCTTCATCTGAAGTGAACGATTCTTCGATCTCGATACCATATTTATTAGCCAGCCAGCGAAGCGCTTCTACATAACTGTATTTTTCATGCTCCATCAAAAAGCTGATCGCATTACCGCTTCGTCCGCAGCCAAAGCATTTATAGATCTCTTTGGTAGGAGAGACGGTGAACGATGGCGTCTTTTCATTGTGAAAAGGACAAAGGCCGAGGTAGTTGGTGCCTCTTTTTTTCAATTTCACAAAACCACCAATGACATCAATAATATCCAGGCGTCCAAGTATCTGTTGTATCGTATTTTGGCTGATCATGCGGACCGGCAAGTTATCGAATTTAGGCTTAGGTCAGAAAGTTAAATTGCAGCTTTCCCGGTCATCTTTCATGTGAAGCACTAAGAAGAAACTCTGATGAAGTCTGGGTGAGCCGCCAGTAATAATTTAAGGCTTATTAAATGGATGTATTGCTCTTTTAAATTCAAAGACAATTTTTAAAGAATAAGTACCACGGACAAACATCAGCCACAGCTTTTTTGTTGAAAAAAAAATCTTCGGTTATTGCAAAAAGAGTTTTAAATTTAGAGTACTGCATCCGCCCCCCCTGTAAACCCTGAAAACAATTTTCTTCACCTTTAAATTTAAACACCATGGTTCAGGCAGACATCTCGCAGCTCTCCGGAGAGTGCAACACCTGGAGAGAGGCGCTTCGTCAGTACAAAGACGAATTTACCAATGACAAATCACGTCTCCAACAGGTAGCCAGCCAGCCACTCTCCAAAGACCAGCTACAGCAAGTAGAACATCTCCACAATCAATTTCACATTCAACTCATCAACATTCACGACCTCAAGCAAGCAGTCAAAGCCCATGACCGCAAACTAAGTTTTGAAGTGTCGGCCAATAATGGTCAATTGAATGAAGATACTGTAGCTGATCATGAAAGTATTTTTGAACAATATCAAACACTGCAACATACTTTGCAGGAGCTCCGGGATGAATTCAACGGATTTCTGAACCGAACGTAGGATCAATTTGCAATATCCGATATGCAATTGACAATTGACAATTGCCCATTACACTACTCCCCATTAAATTCCAAAGACAACTGATTTTTTATTTTTAAAAAGATTGTTATGCCAGAATTTGATACCTCACATGTAAAAAATGTCGTCTTGCTGGGCCATGCCGGCTCAGGTAAGACCACCTTAGCGGAATGCATGCTATATGAAGCTGGAATAATTACACGCCGCGGCAGCATAGCCGAAAGAAATACAACAGCAGATTACCACGAACTGGAACAGGAACGTGGTAATTCTATTTTTAGCAAGCTCCTTCACAGCAAATGGCGAGGTTATAAGATCAAT
>DASZPW010000025.1:0-10314 GCA_035550155.1 Chitinophagaceae bacterium
TAACGCCAAAGACAAGACACTTGAAATTACCTGCCGTATTTTCACTGATGATTTTGAAGCTATTCTCGAAAAAAATTATAAAACTAAAGTAGATCTTACGCATCCGGCGGCTGCTGATAAAGCCAATATCGATAAAATTGTCAGCAATTATGTAGCCAAACATTTGCAGTTGAAAGCAGATGGTAAACCTGTTAGTTTATCCTATCTCGGTTATGAAATTGATAACGATGCTGCAGCTGTTTATCTCGAAGTGGACAATATTCCTTCAGTAAAAAAAGTAGAGACCACCGATTCCATTCTGTATGATCAATATGACGACCAGATGAGCATCATTCATGTCATCGTCGGCGGAAACAGGAAGAGCACCAAGCTGGATTATCCGGATACGCAGGCAGTGTTTCAATTCTAGATCACTCTTCCATTTCTTCTTTGATCTCTTTACTGATCTTCACCAGCACTTTATCAATGCGGTGGCCATCCATATCCACGATCTCAATACTGAATCCTTTCCATTGCAGTTTATCGGCGGTCTTGGGAATGCGTTCTAACTCATGAAGAATAAATCCGGCTAAGGTGTCAAATTCATGTTCGCCTTCGTTCAGCCAGTCGGCTTTATCAAAATAACTAAGAAAATCGTAAAAGGGGATTTGTGCATCTATTAAATAACTGCCATCTTCTCTTTTTTTAATTTCATAATCCGGAACATCCGGCTGCGGAATATCGCCGACAATAGCTTCCAGGATATCATTCAAAGTGATCAACCCTAAAATGCTTCCATACTCATCAACGATAAAACAGCAATGCATTTTGGATTGCTTGAATTTTTCCAGCAATTGGTAAGCGGTATTATTTTCAGGCACAAACAATGCAGGCTGCATGATGTCTTTGAATAATGTAGTATCAGCACTGGTGTAAAGATCTTTTATAGAAACAACTCCATTAATATGATCAATATCTCCGTCGCAGATTGGATAAACAGAATGCGGCTCGCTGATGATCTTCTCTTTTATTTTTTCCTCGGTGTCATGTTCACTAAACCAGATGATATCGCTCCTATGGGTCATCATAGAAGTGATGTTACGGTCGCCCAGGTGAAATACCCGCTCAATGATCTCCTGTTCGGCTTCTTCTATTGTTCCTGCTTCCGTTCCTTCGGTGATCATGGTTTTGATCTCTTCTTCTGTCACCACATCATCTTTGGTGCGTTTAATATTAAAAATGCTGAAGAAAAGATTACTGATCTTGTTCAGCAGCCATACAATAGGATGTGTGATCGTTGCAAAGGCATTCATGGGGCGGGCTACAACCTTGGCAATTTTTTCTGCCCGCAGCAAACCGATACGTTTGGGAATTAATTCACCAAATATTATGGTGAGGAACGTCACTATGACAACGACAATGGTAGTAGCGATAGATCCGGCATACGGTTGCAACAGCGTAATTTTTTCAAATAACGGACGCAGGTAAGGACTGAACCTGTCGGCAGAGTATACTCCCGTAAGTATAGCAATCAACGTGATGCCGATCTGAGCCGCAGACAAAAATATTTCAGGGTTGTTAGAAAGCTCCAATGCTTTTTGTGCATTGCTGTCTCCCTTTTCTGCCATTGTTTCCAGCCTTGCTTTCCGGGCAGAAACAAGAGCGATCTCAGACATCACAAACAAACCATTCAAAAAAATAAGAAACAACAGTATGATAAGCTCCATGTATTCGCAGGTTGGATATCGAAGATAGCAAATCCGAAGCGCTTGCTGAAACGGGCACGTTTAAAAATTAACAGCAAAGGGTTGTTGATACGCAATAAATTATATTTTTTTGTTGACCTTTACCATATTACATGCATGAGATAAACATTGCTGCTGTTGTATGCTGGTTCGTTTAAAAATACCAAAAACCATCCTCTGGGTGGTTCGCCTTTTTCTGATCTTCCTGCTGATCTTTACGGCATTCCGGATGGCCACTTTTTTCGCTTTTCATCCGGACAATTTCTCTTTGGAAGACCTGCTACCTTCTTTTCTAATGGGTATTCGTTACGATCTGCGATGGATTGCCATTATCTTGTTGCCGATAGTGTTGGTGAGCATGTCACCTAAATTGTCTCCTTTCTTTTCGTCCAAAACCAAAAAATGGTGGACCTGGTACCTTGCTATTGTCACCTTCATCGTCTTTTTCTTTTTTGCTGCCGACTTCGGAAATTTTTCTTATAACCAAACCCGGCTGGATGCGGGCGCACTGAATTTTGTGGAAGATGCCAACATCTCTTTATCCATGATGTTTCAAACCTACCCGATGGTATGGCTGATACTTGGATTGATCATTGCGGTATTATTTTTCCGATGGATGTACCGGCAAAGCCATTGGCAGGTGGTTAATAGGACTGAAGGTAAAGGCATTTCGTATCGTAGGAAATATTTTATAATAACCGCTATTGTCCTTGGTTTTTTTGTTTATGGAAGAATATCATGGCCACCGCTGACCTGGAGCGACTCATTTGTTTTTCATGACAGCTTCAAATCTTACCTCGCACTGAATCCGTTGCAGAATTTTTTTACTACGTTAAAATTCCGCAAGCCCGAATACAATGAACAAAAGGCAAGAGAAGCTTTTCCATTGATGGCTGAATGGATGCAGCTACCTCAAAAAAAAGAATTCACCTACCGCCGTGAGATATTGCCGGGCAGTCATTCATTGGAAAGCCGCCCCAACATTGTACTGGTGCAATGCGAATCTTTCAGCATGTATAAAAGCAGCATGAGCGGCAACCCGCTGGATGCAACTCCTTTTTTCAATTTCATGACAGAAAAAGGGATCTTTTTTGAACGTTGCTTCACTCCTCATTTTTCAACGGCGAGAGGATTGTTTGCGATTCTCACCGGCATCCCTGATGCGCAGCAATTTAAATTTTCAACGAGAAATCCGCTGGCGCTGAAACAGCATACGATCATCAATGATTTTGAAGGATACGATAAATTTTATTTTCTCGGCGGCGATCCTGAGTTCAACAATTTCGATGGTTTGCTGAGTAATATCCACGGACTGCAGATGTACACGGAAAACGAACATAAATCACCCAAACTGAATGTCTGGGGTATCAGCGACAAAGATCTTTTCCTGGAAGCCAATGGGGTTTTTAAAAAAGAAACTAAACCATTCTTTGCCTATATCCAGACGTCCGACAATCATCGTCCGTACATGATCCCGCAAACGGACAGCGATTTTGAAAAGAAGATTGTACCGGATGATGAGTTGAAACAGTATGGATTTGAATCGCTGGATGAATACAACTCCTTTCGTTATTCGGATTACTGTTTTCAAAAATTCATTGAAGCTGCACAGAAAGAACCGTATTTTACCAACACCATTTTTGTTTTTGTCGGCGATCATGGAGTTGCGGGTAATGCAAGTGCCATTTATCCACCGGCATGGACCGATCAACGGCTCACTGACGAACATGTGCCGCTGTTATTTTATGCTCCCTTTTTGTTGCAGCCACAGCGAAGAACAGAAGTGGTGTCGCAAATTGATGTATTGCCAACCATTGCCGGAATGCTGCATCAGCCTTATGTCAACACTACATTGGGAAGAGATCTGCTGGATCCGGATAAAAAAAATAACTACGCCTTCATCACTAATACTGCAGGACGTATTGGCATGGTAACGGATGATTTTTATTTTTCTACCAACCTGAATTTTCCGGATGACCGATTGGTGCCGATAAAAAATGATGAGCCTACTTATACCCCACGCCAATTAGATTCAGCCCGGCAAAAACTATCCGCATTCACTTCCGCTTTTTTTGAAACAGCGAAGTACATGATCATGAATAATAAGAAGGATTAAAAATTTTTTGGAATATTAAATCTTTATTTTTTTTGCCACAATGATCATTCTTGGAGTTGTTTCAATATTATAAGGAGTGAGTTGATAATCGCCAAAGACGTTGACGACCTGCATGCCCTGGTAACTGAGCATATCGGTAAAATCTCCCAGCGTAAACTTTGCTACTTCTTCGGTAAATTCGACCGGTTTCGGCAATGATCGATCCTGTATACTGATCTTCTTATAAAAATGTGTGTCGTCATCCCAGCGGCGGATATCGTAAGTAATGCCATTCAGATGTTTCACTTCCTCATGTACCAATCTTTTTTCGCAATAGTGAACGTTCAGGAAATCAATAACCAGAGCTCCGTTTTCTTTCAGGCTTTTGCAAAGAGTTCGAATAGCATCATCATGTTCCCGCCTCGTTCTGAAATAACCAAAGCTGGTAAAGAAATTAAAAACATAATCAAAATAGTTTATCCAGAAAGGCAGCCTCATATCATGTACATAGAACTGCAGGTTTTCTTTTTCAAATTGTTTGGCATAAGTAATTGCAACGTCCGAAATATCCGTCCCGGTCACATCAAATCCCATTGAAGCCAGCACTTTGGCATGTCTTCCTCTTCCGCAAGCTACATCCAGCATGCGGCTGCCGGGCACAGGTTTCAGGTGGCTGATAAGATGTTGTACAAAATCGGCAGCTTCATTATCATTTCTGTCAGCATAAAGCTGGTAATAATAAGGAGAATTAAACCAATCAATATACCAGGCTTTCCGTGGCATAACAAATCTTTCAGCAAATGTAACATTGCTTTAAAGAATGTATTGAATCTGAAAACCGTATTTTTGCCGCCCACATACAGGCCTTTATTCTATGCCACTAATAAAAAGTATATCCGGGATCAGGGGAACGATAGGAGATAAACCCGGAGAAAATCTGACCCCGGCTGATGTAGAAAAATTTTCTGCTGCATTTGCCAATTTGCTTTTGGAAAATTTTTCCGGCCATGAGGAAGTTCCTAAAATGGTTGTTGGACGTGACGGACGCACCAGCGGCGAAAGCATCCGTAATATTGTTGTCAAAACATTGACCGGCCTTGGCATTGATGTCGTTGATCTTGGTCTTTCCACTACACCAACTGTTGAGATTGCAGTGAAGATGGAAAATGCCATCGGCGGAATTATCATCACCGCCAGTCATAATCCGGCTGAATGGAATGCGTTGAAATTACTGAACAGCGACGGCGAATTCATCTCTGCTGAACTGGGGAAAAAAGTATTGCAAAAAGCAGAAGAAAAGATCGCTCCAACTTCCGGAGAACAAGGGAAAATAATTTCTGACGACAGTTACCTGCAAAAACATATTGATGCCATCATCAACTACCCGTTGGTAAATGCAAAGGGAATTGCAAAAAAGAATTTCAAAGTGGTGGTGGATACGATCAATTCCACCGGAGCCATATTTGTTCCAGCATTGTTAAAAGCGTTGGGAGTAAAAGATGTGATTGTATTGAATGGAGAAGTGAATGGAAAGTTTGCTCACAACCCGGAACCATTGCCTGAACATCTCTCGCAACTAAGTAATGAAGTAGTAAAGCAAAAAGCCGATCTCGGCATCGCTGTTGATCCTGATGTAGATCGTCTTTGTTTTGTGTGTGAAGATGGCAGCATGTTCGGGGAAGAATATACGCTGGTGGCGGTAGCAGATTATGTGTTGAGCAAGAAAAAAGGCAGTACCGTCAGCAACCTGAGCAGCACCAAAGCGCTGAAAGAAATTACTATCAAACATGGCTGCGAATATTTTCCTTCTGCAGTGGGTGAAGTGAATGTGGTGAATAAAATGAAAGCAGTGAATGCCGTCATTGGCGGCGAAGGAAACGGAGGCATCATCGTTCCGGATTTTCATTATGGCAGGGATGCGCTGATCGGCATCGGTTTATTTTTAAGTCATTTAGCCAATCATAAGAAAGGCATTAAGTCGCTACGCAGTTTATATCCGGATTATTTTATTGCCAAAAAGAAAATTGAGTTGCAGAATGGCATTGATCTGAAAATGGTTTTTGAAAAGATCAAAAAGAAATACAAAAAAAATCCTGTTAATACCGAAGATGGGCTAAAGATCGAGTTCGATGGCGATTGGGTGCATCTTCGCAGTTCCAATACCGAACCCATCATCCGTATTTATGCCGAAAGTGATTTTGAAACCAAGGCAAATAATATTGCGATGCAGTTGATGCGGGATATTAAGGAGAGTATGTAGGGATGGGCAATCCATGAATTCTTAAAAAACTCAGTTTATCCCAATATCCTCTTTGAAAAATAATTTTATCGTTGATAATATGGAAAAAGCCACAACCTCTTAATCCCAAAGGATCTTTCCACTCTAAAATAGCCCATTCGCCATCTTCAAAAATATTTTCAATAACACAAACCATGTTAGCTTCTGCAAAAGCTTCTTGGAAAAATTTTTGAATAGCTTTTTTACCGATTACCGGCTCTGCTACTACCTGATGATTGACAGCATCATCAGCATAGAAATCAGCTAATTTTTCAGCATCGGCTTTATTAAATGTGGTTACCCAATTTTTAATGAATTCCTTTTTTTTCATTAAAACAAGGTAAGAAATTTGTCTGCATTATCTTTGCAACCAATTTTAATTTTCAAAAGCTCCGCCTGAGACGGATTTGAGGTATATGAACCGCATCTATTTCGATAACGCCGCTACTACTGCACTTGATAAAGAAGTGCTGGAAGCTATGTTGCCTTATATGACTGAAAAGTTTGGCAATCCTTCTTCTATTTATTCTTATGGCAGAGAGTCGAGATTGGCGGTGGAGAATGCAAGAAAGTCGGTAGCTAAATTGCTGAATGCACATCCCGGCGAAATATTTTTTACCAGCTGTGGTACAGAAAGTAATAACACCGCTATTCTTTCTTCTATCCGTGATTTGGGTTGCAAGCATATCATCACTTCGCCAATAGAACATCATGCCGTGCTTCATACGGTGGAGCATTATGATCATTCGGATAATGTGACAAGCAGTTTTGTAAAACTCTTGCCCAACGGTCATGTTGATCTGGCTGATTTGGAAAAACAATTAGCTTCTCATAAAGAACGTTGCCTGGTTTCATTAATGCACGCCAATAATGAGATCGGAAATTTATTGGATATTGATGCAGTTGGAAATCTTTGTAAAAAGTATAACGCCATTTTTCATTCGGACTGTGTGCAAACGGTCGGGCATTATCCGATTGACCTTCGCAAAACGCCTGTTCATTTTATTTCTGCATCGGGACATAAATTTCATGGGCCAAAAGGTATCGGCATTTTATATATTAATGATAATATAAAAGCAAAACCTTTCATCTTCGGCGGCGGACAGGAAAGAAATATGAGAGCTGGTACAGAAAATTTATATGGCATCGTTGGTTTTGCAAAAGCATTGGAACTGGCCATGGCAAATCTTGAAAAGGACAGCGCTTATATTCAATCGCTCAAAACATATATGATAAATGAATTACGCAAGAATATAAAAGGCGTTCAGTTCAACGGCGACCAGGAAGGAAGATGTTTATATACGGTATTGAGCGCCGCATTTCCAAAAACGGAAAAGTCGGAAATGATACTTTTTAATCTCGATATAAATAATGTTTGTGTTTCCGGCGGCAGCGCTTGCAGCAGCGGCGCTGATATTGGAAGCCACGTAATCAAAGCTATTAATAATAATCCCAATCTCGTCACCGTTCGATTTTCTTTCAGCAAACACAATACAAAAGAAGAAGCGGATGCGGTGGTTGCAAAAGTGAAGGAACTGATTTGACGGTAAGTAGCCTGATTATTGATTACTGATTATTTATTATCCTTTCGGGCATTTGCATAGCCCATTCCATTCCATTTCAAATAGATTTGGTTATTTCGTTTTTTTTTTTTTTACTTTTAGTCAGCTTTCTAACCACGAACCCATTTTATCACCTAACCTAAAACCATAACTATATGACGAAAAATCTTATCATTCTCCCGGCTGCATTGCTGATAGGTCTTGCTTTATTTTTTAGCTGTAACAAAGAATCTCAAAAAGAAAGAATTACAGAAGCAGAAGAAAATAGTTTTTCAATAGAAGAAGCTCAAAGCTGGTTCATAAACCACTCGGCTCAACAATCAAATTCCGGATTGTCACGGGCAAGCTCCCAAAAAATCAGTAACTTTTATCCGCAATGGAACAAAGCAAAAACTACAAGTGATAAAAATTACGAAATAGTGGAATGCTCACTCAAATTCGACAGGAATCCCGGAATTACCATTTCAATGCAGGGGGAGGATACTAATAATAATGCACACGGCATCATCCGGTTATTAGTATTGAAAAACAAAAAGAATGGAACAATACGATCTGCCCTGATGTATATTTATTCTTCTTCCGGTCAGGATGATTCAACCATTACTTATTCTAACAGGGGGAATCATTTTTCCGGTTATATATTTTTCACGGATATTAGCGGTGAGTTCATTAATGGATGGCAGTATGAAGATGGTAAAATAATAAAAAAAGGTAAGACAATAACAGTGTCTGATAATTCCGCCATGAAAGCATTACCTCCGGGAGACGGGGATGGCATGACATGTCACACAGTAATTACGGATTGGTATGAGCGGGATTGTGTGGAATATTATAATGGAGATTATCAGTGCGGACCCTGGACATATATGTATTCTACATATCAGGAATATTGCGAACCTACAGGTGGAGGAGGTGATGGAGGATATGGGGGAGATGACCCTCCACCATCAACTCAAGACCCTTGTACTGAGGCAAAAGCTCTTGCCGATTTAGCTACCAATCTCTCAAAAAACAGTAGTTATATAACAGCTAAAAGCAACATTCAATCTGCTGCTGCAGATGGCAATGAACATTATGTAATATTTGGTAAAGATGCCAATGGTAATATTACCGCATCGCCTATGAGTAACGTAGGAACTACTGGCGGAAATATAAATGTAGATTGGCCCGGAGGCTTTGCAGACTTGCATAATCATCCAGATTATGTAGTGCCATCTCCCGGCGATTTTTATGGCTTGGTAGATTTAAACAATAGTCACACTGATTGGAATACTAGATTTGTAGTAACTCCAGATGGTTCTGTTTATGCATTAGTAGTGGTTGATTTAGCAAAAGCAGTAGCATGGGTCGCTCAAAATCCTAAAAACCAAGTGCAGGGAAGTCCTCCAGATTTTCCTGTATTAATTGGCGATGATCTTGCAGAAGCTAGATCTTATCTAATTCATATAGAAGGACTAGATGAATTAATAGCTGATGAAATGGCAATGTCACTTGTATTAGACAAATATGATACTGGAGTTGCTTTACTAAAACAAGATAGTAATGGTGATTTTAAACGATTGAGAACAGAGTCAAATACTATAAACGGAAATACCGTTTACGCTGCAAATAATTGTCAATAAACATTAAAAAAATATTTATGAAAACAATCCTATTTTCCTCTTTACTGATATTAGCATTTTCTTGTAAAGCTCAAAAAATGGTTCAAAAAATAGACGACAGTAAGAAATTAGAAATAAACAAAGATAAATTTATTGGATCACCACTAAAAGATCTACTTAAAGAAATTAGTCCAAAAATCGAGACAGCACTTGGTTCTCCCGGATCGGCAGAACGCCCTAGTTTTTTTAATTTCTATTTTGCTTCAAAAAAGCAATATGACAAATATAGAACACAAAAGAAATTTCCTCTTACAATAAGAGTATATGTTAAAGGCACTTTTATATGGGATAAAAGGGGTAAGTCTATTGATGATTGGCTTAATTGGACAAAAGAAGATACAGAGAAATACGGAGATTTAATAATTACAGATATACAAGTATATAATGAAGAGAATAAATAAAATTAAATCACGAAAACTCTTAGCCTGATTTTCTTGTTAGCGTAGAGTTATTTTAGTTGTGTTGTTGGTGGATTGAATACTAATTGCCGGCTTGAGGTATTATTTATGAAATCTTTTTTAAATGTTTTTACCATCGCATTTTTAGTCGTCAATAATTCATGCTGTGCGCAAAAAATGATGCAGACATTAAATGATGTGCAAAAATTAAAAGTAAATGAAAGCTCATTTATAGACAAACCGTTAAGTACTCTATTGAGAGAGATCGGACCAGAAATAAAAATGGTAAGCGCTAATCCCAGTACCAGCAATCAGACAAGATTAGGCTATCTCATTTTTAGATTTGTTGATGCAAAAAAGTATGATAGTATCAAAATCAAAGGGAAATACCCCCTTCAAATAACCGTTTATGTGAAAGAACCTTTTGAATGGGATTATAAAAACAGATCAACACAAACAAAATTTTTATGGACTAAAGAAGATTCAGAAAGGCTTAGTAACCTTACGGTGGTTGCTATTAGGGTATACGGAGAAAATTAATCATAAGAGTAATAAAGCCCTTCTTGCTGATATTGGAACGGGAAATTGTTCAGATT
>DASZPW010000026.1:0-13734 GCA_035550155.1 Chitinophagaceae bacterium
ATATTTCCAAATGCAGAACCCTTGTGTTTTGCAATTTCTTCCAGGTCAACAACCGCAGCTCCTTTTTGCTCCAACGATCTTAATAATTCTGTTTTTCCCGAACCGGTAAATCCGCCTAATATTTTAAAAAAGAACGGCAGCTTGAATGTATCGAGCACATAATGCCTGAATTTTTTATAACCACCGATCAAAGTGTACACTTTAAAACCATAAAGATCCAGCAGCCAGGCCACGCCGGCGCTGCGCATGCCACCACGCCAGCAATAGAGAAGAATAATTCGTGAGTCGGGAGTCATGAGTCGTGAGTTACTTGCCGGAGTTTGGTTTTTTACTCCCAACTCCTGAACCTTGACTAATGACTCAACCTGTTCGATCATTTTTTTCATCTTCGGCCCGAAATAATCCAAAGCAATTTTGATTGCAGCTTCACGGCTTTGTTGTTTGTAAGTGGTGCCAACAACTTTTCTTTCTTCATCAGTGAATAATGGCAAACTGTAAGCGCCGGGAAAATGGGCATGTTTGTATTCTGCCGGAGAACGAACATCAATTACCGGATGATCTTTTGCCAGCACAAGAAATTGTTCAATATTTATTTTCTCGATTGCCATTTAAATAAAAAAGCTGCTCCGTGAATTCAGAACAGCTCAAATATATATCTAAGCACATTTGCATATTGGCAAATTTGTGCATTATCCATTCATACTTGCTAAAAACTCCTCATTGCTCTTGGTTCCTCTCATTCGTTTCAATAATTCATTCATTGCTTCTTCTGTATTCATGTCGGTGAGATAAACACGAAGCAGGTTCATCCGTTGCAATACATCTCTTTCGAGCAACAGGTCATCACGACGTGTTGATGAGGCAACAAGATCAATAGCCGGATAGATACGCCTGTTGGATAGCCGGCGATCTAATTGTAATTCCATATTACCGGTTCCTTTGAATTCTTCAAAGATCACCTCGTCCATTTTACTTCCGGTATCTATCAAAGCTGTTGCGAGAATCGTCAGTGAGCCACCATTTTCAATTTTCCTGGCTGCGCCAAAAAATTGTTTTGGTTTTTGCATGGCATTAGCTTCCACACCACCGGATAATACTTTTCCACTGGCGGGAGCAACTGTATTGTGTGCACGGGCCAAACGAGTGATAGAATCAAGCAGTATCACAACATCATGGCCACACTCCACCAAACGCTTTGCTTTTTGCAATGCGATCGTTGAAACTTTCACATGCTTTTCTGCTGGCTCATCAAATGTAGAAGCGATCACTTCTGCTTTTACACTTCTTTCCATATCGGTCACCTCTTCCGGACGTTCATCTACCAGCACCACCATTAAATAACATTCCGGATGATTTTCTGCAATAGCATTAGCCACAGCTTTCAACAACATCGTTTTACCGGTCTTAGGTTGTGCAACGATCAATCCACGTTGTCCTTTTCCGATAGGAGTAAACAAATCCATGATCCGGGTGGACATATCGCTGGGACTCGTAAATAAATTCAATTTTTCAAACGGGAACAACGGAGTGAGATAATCGAACGGCACACGGTCCCGGACTTCTTCAGGGCTTTTGCCATTTATCGTATCTACTTTTAATAATGCAAAATATTTTTCACCTTCTTTCGGAGGACGAACGGCGCCAAAAACCGTATCACCAGTTTTTAATCCAAATAATTTTATTTGAGATGGAGATACATAAACATCATCCGGAGAAGATAAATAGTTGTAATCAGAAGAACGAAGGAATCCATAACCATCGGGCATCATTTCCAACACGCCTTCAGACATGATCACACCATCGAATTCAATATTGAAAACCTGGTCACGCCGTTGCGGGTAAATTTTAGGTGCAGCTTCGGCTGTTGTGTCAGCGCCTGGGGCAGCTGCTCTTTCCTCAGTAGCTTCATTCGCTATTTCAGCTTCTGCAGCATTGGCTATTTCTTCATCTGGAGCATTCAGTTTTTCTTGATGATCCATCGTTTCTTTTTCATCAGACCTTCTGCGTCCTTTCTTTTGTTGTGATTTTTCCTGGACAGGCTCTTGCCGGCTTTCTTTTTTAGGGGACATGGGGGGTTTTTTAAAAGGTTTTTTATCTGCTTCACTTTCTTCTACCTCAGCTTCTTCAGTAGTAAGACTTGTGGAAGTTTTTATAATACGTTTCCGCCTGGGCTTTTCATCAACGTTGTTCTTTTTTTCACTGGCAATCACTGCCTGGCGATCCAGGATCTTATAGACCAATTCCTGTTTGTCGAGTTTCTTTGCGTTGGGGATCTTTAACTGTTCTGCTATATCCAGCAGTTCAGGAACGAGCATATCGTTCAGTTGAAGAATATCGTACATATAAAGTATTAAGGTTAATCACTGAGCCTCTTTCACCAATCTTAATGTCTGAAAACGATTTGAATTTATGTGAATGGAATCTGCTACTAAACTGGTAAGCTGCAGGAAAAGAAGGAACTTATCAGCTATTTTCCACTGCAATGATACGGCGAAATTCGTAAAAACAAAAATTTTTGCTTTCCTGACAGAGCACAGGGGGTGCTTTAAGAGGATTCCGCAAAACAACAGTTCCCCGCTGAATTGTACCTTAGCGGCGCTTATTTTTATATAATATGTTTAACAAAAGAGTGAAAATAAAAGACCTGCTGACATGGGAACCCCATAATCAGGAAGCGACCGTGATGGGATGGGTGCGAACTTTTCGCAACAATCAGTTTATTGCTCTCAACGACGGTTCTACCAATACCAATCTACAGGTGGTGGTGGAATTAGGAAAATACGATGACGAGTTTCTCAAGCGTATTACTACGTCCGCAGCTTTAAAAGTAACGGGAACGGTAATTCCCTCTCTTGGTAAAGGACAGAAACTGGAAATAAAAGCAACATCTATTGAAATTCTTGGTGATTCTGATCCGGAAAAATATCCGTTGCAACCCAAAAAGCACAGTCTTGAATTTTTAAGAGAGATCGCACATCTTCGTTTTCGTACCAACACATTCGGATCCATATTTCGTGTCCGTCATGCGCTGGCATTTGCTGTTCATAAATTTTTTAACGATAAAGGTTTTTTATACCTGCATACACCTATTATTTCTGCAAGCGATGCGGAAGGCGCCGGTGAATTGTTTCGTGTTACCACGTTGCCGCTTGAGAATATTCCGAAAAATGAAGATGGTTCTATTAACTTCAAAGATGATTTTTTTGGACGCTCAACGAACCTGACCGTGAGTGGACAATTAGAAGGAGAATTAGCTGCAACTGCTTTTGGTGACATTTATACATTCGGCCCGACATTCCGTGCTGAAAATTCCAACACGGCAAGACACCTCGCAGAATTCTGGATGATAGAACCTGAAATGGCATTCTATGACCTGGAAGATAACATGAATCTTGCTGAAGAGTTTATCAAATACATCATTCAATATGCGATGGATCACAACCGGGACGACCTGGAATTTCTTTCGCAACGTTTAGAAGAGGAAGAAAAACAATTACCGCAGGACAAACGCAGTGAAATGAAACTGTTAGAGAAACTGGAATTTGTTTTGAAAAATAATTTCGAACGCATCACGTATACCGAAGCGATTGAAATTTTAAAAGAAAGTAATTACAATAAGAAAAAGAAATTTCAATTCCCGATCACGGGTTGGGGCATGGATCTGCAAAGCGAACATGAACGTTATTTAGTGGAAAAACATTTTAAAAAACCGGTTATACTCAACAACTACCCGAAAGAGATCAAAGCATTTTACATGCGGCAGAACGAAGACGGAAAAACAGTGGCGGCAATGGATATATTAGCGCCGGGCATTGGTGAGATCGTTGGGGGTTCTCAAAGAGAAGAACGGTTGGATAAACTGGAACAGCGAATGAAAGAAATGCATGTTCCCGCAAAAGAATTGTGGTGGTACCTGGACACCAGAAGATTTGGCACCGTTCCACATGCCGGTTTTGGTTTGGGTTTTGAAAGAATGGTTCAGTTTGTAACAGGAATGACCAACATTCGTGATGTCATTGCTTTTCCACGTACTCCGGGCAATGCAGAGTTTTAAGCAAAGAGATATAGAGAAAAAGAGGAAATTAAAATCCGCTCTTTTTCTCTTTTTGATTGTAAATATCTATTGATTCTATCAGTTCATTTCTCTTGATCTCTTAGCTTATTCATGCACACACATTACCGGTATGTGTGATTCAAAAACAAGTTGCTTGGTAGAACTTGGTTTGAAAACACTTTCTAACAATTTGTGTTTTTTAGGAATTGCTATGATGAGATCTAAATTATTGGTTTCTGCAAACCGGTTAATGCCGTCTTCCACGTCTTTTTGCTCGATGAAATGGTAAGATGGGTTTACATCTTCCAGCATAGTGTGCAGCATCAATGATTGTTCTGGTGTTTCGGGTTTGAAATGACGGTTTTCAAAATCTACGTTCAGCACATGCAGTTCAGCGTTGAACTCTTTCACGATATCTTTTATAAAATGGATCGGAGTTGTTTCTATTACCTTTCTGAAATCACAGGCAAAACCGATTTTTTTAATTCCTTGTCCAAATTCTTTTCCGGGCGGCACGCAAATCACAGGCCAGGTAAGATGACGGATGGCAGTCAATGTTACACTGCCAAACATCACCCGCTCGATTCCGGATGCACCTTTTGTTCCCATCACCACTGCTAACGGCTGAATTTTATTACAAAGATCTTCCAATTCATCTACTATATCTCCTAATCTGGCTTCGGTATATACTTTCATTTTTCCTGAAGTAATATGCTCAACAGAGGTTTTCAGGTCAGACAGTCTTTCTTCCGCTTCTTTTTTTAATTCATCAACAGATACTACAACGACCGGAACATCCGTCATGCTTACAGGCACCTGGTAAACATGTAGCAGTATGATGTTAGCGTTGATGGCTTTTGCCATATCTACTCCATAATTCATTGCATTGGTGGCAATGGGAGAAAAGTCCGTCGGAATAATTATCGATTTCATACAAAATGTATTAAAGTAAAAGTAGCAATAACTGAGAAATCGTCAGGATGACTAAGGTCAGTCGCCGTAATGATTTTGTAATGGGTAAAAGAGGGTTTTTATTTCCCCTTATAGGAACGAATTCTTTGCCGGATATTTTTCCGGATGTTCATATAAAATAAATTGATATCCCCGGGATGATAATTTTTGCTGAAATATAAAAAACTCCAGGGAAATTTCGGCCGTCTTACCCACAACACACCATTACTTATTTGTGCATCTGTAGTGTGTTTGAAAACCTTATTGAATTTATATAACACACTTCCGTCATTCAGAGATCTGGAAGCATGGATTGAATCAATACTCCAAGTTAATGGATTGGTCACATAAGAATCGCCATTTTCATTTCTGAGATAACGGGGAATATAATTTTTCCGGAATGTTCTCCAGCTGCAAATACAACCTGTTTGCAATGAATCGGAACAAATTTTCAATGAAGAAAAATATTCTTTTGGCACCGGCCAGCCGGGAACATACGCAACGACCAGCTGGTTTTGCAATGGTTTATTTTCAAAAAATTCTTTAAGCAATCTTTCTGCCAGCAACGCTCCCTGGCTATGCCCTGATATAATGATGGGTCTTCCGTGATTCCAGTTTTTCAGGTAATATTCAAAAGCAGTTTTTACATCGTTGTATGCAAGATCAAGAGCTTTGCTAGCTTTTTCTTTATCCTTTGTAAAGAAAGCGCTGATATGTGCCTGCCGGTATCTTGGGGCAAACACCCTGCATTGATCATTGAACACACTGGCCTGGTATAAGATCGTTGAATAATCCGTCTTTGCATTAATGTAAGCATCATCAATAGATGCATTGATCTGCTTCGGTGTTTTATTTCTCTTCTTTGTATAAGTAGTGGGATGAATAAAAAAAACATCCACCGATGAATCTTTTTTTTCTGCAAACAAAGGTTTGGGTATGCTGTCTGAGGGATCATGTTTCCATGGATGTGCTGCCCAATAATTCAAATTGCTGTAATCTGGTTTTTCATCAGAGCTTTTAAAGTTGTATTGACTTTTAAAAACATTGTATTTATTGGAACAGGAAAAAAGAAAAAGGAGAATAAGTGGATAATAGATTTTTGAACGATACATAAAAGTAAAAATCGCAAAAACGATGATTGGGACGATCCACTCTTGGCTTTTATTTTATTAAAGATTGGCGCCCTCACCTCTAATATAAAAAATACCTGATCTAAATTATTTTTAAAAGATTGGTATACAGCGGTATAAAGTGAATTTGCTGATATGTGATAAAAATTATTTTAAAAAATATGGTACTATGTTTTGTAAAGTACCAAATATCACCCTATCTTTGTGTAACAATAGTAAAAAGAGAGCCATGAATATTGAGAATACACAAAGTCAAATGAAAAAAGGGATACTGGAATTCTGCATTCTTTCCATTATCCGCAGAGGCGAAGCGTACCCGAGCGATATCGTGGAAGAAATGAAAGCGGCCAATCTGAATATCCTCGAAGGAACACTTTACCCGCTTCTGACCCGGCTGAAAAACGCTGAAATGCTGACCTACCGATGGGTAGAAAGTAATTCAGGTCCTCCGAGAAAATATTTTTCACTAACAGAAAAAGGCGAAAAGTTTTACAAAGAGCTGGAGCAAACCTGGACAGAGTTAGCGAATGGGGTAAATGCTCTTACTACAAAAAAATCAGAAAACACAAACAATCAATAGCAACACTACTTCAACCAATAAAAGTTTTATAATGAAAAAGATCATAAATATAAATCTGAGTGGCCGGGTGATACCAATTGAAGATTCGGCGTACGAAAAACTGCAGGCTTATATTGAAAGTTTGCGCCGACACTTTGCTAATGAGGAAGGTCGTGATGAAATCATCAATGATATTGAAAGCCGCCTTGCGGAACTGATGAATGAAAAAGTTCGAAAGGGTGCTGACCGTATCACCGATGCTGATGTGGATGAAATTGCTGCTTCTATGGGAAGACCGGAAGATTTTGAAACGGAAGAAACTTCAACAACCCAGGATTCAAAATCACAACAGCAGCAGCAAACTTCCTATACTGATTATTCAGAGAAAAAAGAACGCAAACGACTTTATCGTGATTCAAGCGATCGGATCATCGGCGGTGTTTGTTCGGGCATTGCCAGCTATCTGAATGTAGATCCTGCCATTGTCCGCATTTTGTTTGCAATTGTAAGTTTTGGTGGTTTTGGTTTAGGATTTATTCTTTACATTCTTTTATGGATCGTATTGCCTTCAAGAGATATTGAAGGATATTCAGGAAAAAGATTATACCGCAACCCGGATGATAAAGTTATTGGAGGCGTTGCTGGTGGATTAGCGGCATATTTTAATATGAGAGCTTCAACGCTTCGCTTGATCTTTGCAGCGCCAATAATCCTAAATATTTTTTTCAGTATCATCAATCATTTTAGCTGGCGATATGATTTTCACATATTCCCCAATATCTTTTTTGGTTCATTAAGCGGAACATTTTTACTGGCATATATCATATTGTGGATCGTATTGCCGGAAGCAAGAAGCCAATATGAAAAAATGGAAATGCGTGGGGAAAAAGTAGATGTGAATACCATTCGCCAGAATGTAAAAGAAGGCATTCAGCAAACAAAAGATCGTTTGAAAGATTGGAGCAATGAAGTAAAAGAATCAGCACAAAACTTTAGTGGCAAAGCAAAAGAATTTGCCAACACAAAAGGAAAATCATTTGCTTCGGAAGCAGGTGAAGTGGCCCGAAAGACAGGTCATGGGATTGGTCATGCAATCGGAGTGCTGTTCAAAGTCTTCTTTTTGTTTGTTGCCGGCTCCATTGCATTCGGATTGTTTGTTGCATTCATTGTTTTGATTTTTGGCGGCATTGCCTGGTGGCCAGTGAATAATTTTTTGTGGACCAGTAAATGGCAACAACTATATGCATGGGGAACGTTGATCTTCTTTTTCGGTGTTCCATTAATTGCATTCATCACATGGATCATTCGCCGAATACTCCGGGTTCGTTCACGCAGCGGTTATCTTGGATGGACATTCGGAGGTTTGTGGGTAATCGGCTGGATCGCTGCGACATTGTTTGCTGCCAGCATTTCAAAAGATCTTCGTGAGTACGAACATAACGACGCTCCTGTTTCCATCACACAACCGGCTCATGGAAGAATGATCGTGAAAGTCTCGGAGCCGGCATTGGAATACACAGGAAATTTTGCCTGGATCAATGACGAGTCCAACGGTTGGGATCTTTCAGAAGACACACTGAAACTTTCCGCTATTAGATTTGATGTAGAACTCAGTGATGATTCTGATTACCATGTTGTGGTTAAAAAATACAGCGCCGGAACTACGAGAACAGAAGCAAGATATCGGGCTGATAAAATACAGTATGATGTTTCTTATAAAGACAGCATACTGGATCTCGGAAGTGGTTATGCCATTGACAAGAATAGTAAATTCCGGGGACAAAAAATTGAAGTGGAAATACAAGTACCCGCCAATAAAAGAATCCGTTTTGATGAATCAGTTCAGGACAAACTCAATCCAATTAACATTCGGGTGAGAAGATATCATGGAAGGAGAAACGGAACAGATATACTGATCAACGAAAACGGCTATTTTCCCTGGGATGTTAACACTGATTACATAATGGGAAAAGATGGTCAATTGCACAATCCGGACGTTAGCAGCGTTGAAGACAATAAGAACTATCGTTACAAACAAACAGACAGTTCGGATCTCGAAAAAAGCATACAGCAAAAAGAAAAGGAATTGAACGACCTGAAAGAAAAAAAGAAACAACAGGAAGAGAAAAAGCAGGGAGCCCCGATCGGTTATGTTCCACAAAATTGGAATAATACAGAAAGCTGTGCCGCAGTGATCACCCCATCTCCTATTTTTTCCCTGTTAAACACATTCAATTAAGCGAGGTTGAAGTTGAGTGTCTGCGTTGAGCGGATACAGGAAAGGCTCTTTCAAAGGAGCCTTTCATCTTTAATTAACTTCGTATCTATGAAAGATAATTTTTCCCGCCAGTCAGAACTTTATGCAAAATATCGCCCTGCCTATCCACAGGAATTATTTGATTTTATTCTAAATCATGTTATCGGCAGAGATGCTGCATGGGATTGTGGCACCGGTAACGGGCAAACCGCAAAAGAACTGGCGAAATATTTTAAAGAAGTATTTGCCACTGACATCAGCCAAAAACAAATTCAGAAAGGATACCAGGCTAAAAATATTTTTTATTCTGTTCAATTAGCAGAACATACAAATTTTGAAGACAACTCTTTTGATCTCGTCACTGTGTCGCAGGCATTACATTGGTTTTCGTTTCCTGAATTTTACAACGAAGTAAAACGAGTGACAAAACCGGGCGGATGGATTGCCGCATGGACCTACACCTTGCCATCCGTTTCACCCGAAATCGATAAATTGGTTCAGGTGAAATTGTATAAAGAAACCCTCGGTACATATTGGGATTATGAAAGAAAACTGGTGGACGAAAAATATGCAACGATCCCATTTCCTTTCAACGAAATATCTTGTCCTGTTTTTACAATGCAGTTCGAATGGACATTGGAAGAACTGATCGGATACACCAACACCTGGTCTGCCCTTCAAAAATTCATTGCCGCCAATTCTTTTAATCCGGCAGATGCACTGAAAGGACAAATAGAACCATATTGGGTAGCAGAAAAAATGACGATCCATTTTCCCGTTTATCTCCGCAAGGGCCAAATTGTAAAATGATCCAATGGCTATCGGATTTATTTTACATTTGCACTCTCCTGATAATTATCGGGATTCAAAATCTCTAAATGAAGAATACTCCTTTTACCTCTAAACATATTGCACTGGGTGCAAAAATGGCTGAGTTTGCCGGATATAATATGCCGATCAGTTACACGGGCATCAATAATGAACATGCTGCCGTCCGAAAAAATGCCGGCATCTTCGATGTGAGCCACATGGGGGAATTTATTTTAAAAGGAGAAAAAGCGCTGGATCTTATTCAAAGGGTCACAAGCAATGATGCTTCCAAACTTACAGCAGGAAAAGCCCAATACAGTTGCTTTACTAATGAAAGCGGCGGAATTGTTGATGATTTGTTAGTGTATTGTATTGAAGAAAATAAGGTATATATGTTGGTTGTGAATGCCTCGAACATTGAAAAAGACTGGAACTGGATATCGCAACATAACAATAAGAATGCAGAAATGCATAACATTTCTGATAAAACATGTTTGCTGGCGATCCAGGGGCCCAATGCTACTAAAATGTTGCAGCCACTGACTGAAATGGATATTTTGAATTTGAAATATTACACGTTTGCAAAAGGGAAATTTGCAGGCGTTGATAATGTTTTGATCAGCGCCACAGGATATACCGGCGCCGGCGGAGTGGAAATTTATTTTGAGGATAAAGATGGTGCAGCTGATAAAATTTGGAACGCCATTTTTGAGATCGGCGCACCACAGGGATTAAAACCTGTTGGCCTTGGCGCAAGGGATACGCTGCGTTTGGAAATGGGTTATTGTTTATATGGCAATGATATTGATGATACATCTTCACCACTAGAAGCGGGTCTGGGCTGGATCACCAAATTCACCAAAGATTTTACTGCAAGATCGATTCTTGAAAAACAAAAATCCGAAGGAGTACAACGAAAACTGGTCGGGTTTGAAATGATCGACAAAGGAATTCCCCGCCATGGATATGAGATCAAAGATGCTTCCGGCACAAAAATTGGCATTGTAACGTCCGGCACACAATCTCCCAGTTTGAACAAAGCGATAGGAATGGGATATGTTGACGTAAAACACTCGGCGCTTGATTCGGAGATCTTCATTGCCGTCAGGGATAAATTGCTAAAAGCAAAAGTGGTAAAGATCCCATTTAGTTAAATTAATGATTCAAAAGTAAGAATTAGGAGAATGTTTGGATTGTGATTTGCGCTTATAGTTTTTAATTTTGAAGACATCATGCCAACAATTCATCTTACGACATTTATTGCTGCACCGGTGCATGTGGTGTTCGATCTCAGCCGCAATATTGAATTGCACAAACGATCTATGGTTCCTTACAAAGAAGAAGCAGTGGCCGGTACCCGTTTTGGGTTGATAGAAAAAGATGAAACAGTGACTTGGAAAGCAAAACATTTTTTTAAAAACAGATTGTTGAGAGTAAAAATTACCGATCTGCAGAGACCCGAACATTTTATTGATGAGCAATTGCAGGGTGATTTTAAAATGATGAAACACGAACATTATTTCAAACCCTGCGACAATGGTACTATCATGATCGACCTTTTTCACTACGATATACCGTACGGACTTTTCGGAAAATTATTCGATCGCTTATATCTTTTCCGCTACATTAATCGCCTCCTCCAGCTTCGAAACAGGACCATTAAAGAATATGCAGAAAGCGAAAAGTGGAAACGGTTACTGATAAAATAATCTCATGCGCTGATCAATTTATTCCATTACTTTTGTTTTTATCACTGCATGGATACCAAGCCAACACTTTTTACTTCTTTATCTCCGGCGCTTTTGCATTTGTATGATCTCAGCAACAGTATTGTTGTGATCATTGATATTTTGAGAGCCACATCCACCATCGCAACTGCTTTATATAATGGCGCAAGATCGGTAATACCGGTGGACAGCGTCAGCCGCTGTATTGAATTGGGAAGACAGATCGACGGCATTACTGCTGGTGAACGAGACGGAAAAATTGCTGAAGGATTGCAGCATGGCAATTCACCTTTTGAATACACCCGGGATTTCATCGAAGGAAAAACGTTGGTGCTTACAACAACAAACGGAACTCGATTATTGCAAATGGCTTTGGACAGAGGAGCAAAAGAAATTATTACAGGCGCTTTCACCAACCTTTCCGTCATTTGTGATCATTTGATGATCATGAATCAAAATGTCATTCTTGCATGTGCTGCCTGGAAAGACAGGGTGAATATGGAAGATTCATTATTTGCCGGGGCGGTCATCACCGAAATTGGAAGATATTTTTCCATTAACTGCGATTCTTCTCATATAGCAGCATCGATATATTCAAAAGCAAAGACTGATCTCTTTGGTTTCATGAAAAAAAATGACGCCTCACATTACCACAGGCTGATGGGATTTGGTTTGGAAAAAGATATTCGTTATTGCCTCACTCCCGATCTTGCTAATGTATTGCCGCAATATGAAAATGGAAAACTGATCTTGAAATAAAAAGAAAGAAAAGCCGAAGAAAAAAATCTTCTAAGATACTTCATTTCGGCCTCATTTTCTCTGAATAAAAATTATTTTTATTTTTTCCGATTTAGAGGGAAATCCGCCACACTTCCTTTTACATTTGCAGATTGCTCTGTTTTGAATTTTGGGTTTACGATTTACGGTTTCAGATTTATGAAATCGCAGATCGACAATCTAAAATCTGAAATCTAAAATCTGAAATTACATTGGCTTTACCGCACCTTATCAAGTATGTGTATACCCATGGAACTGATGAAGTCATCCGCCGGGGAAAAAAGATACATGCTATCGGGTTTGTAGAACTGGTAGAATACAATGATCTGTTTGGGTCGGCAGTACTTCGTGTCAAAGATGACAGCTACTCCACTTTTTATAAAGTGTATATTCAAAAGATCAAGGATCCGAAATCTGTTTCGCTTCGTTGTGGTTGTCCTTATAATCTGGGGGATATTTGTCGTCATGAAGCTGCAGCATTATTTCATTTGCAGGAGTTGATCGACAAAGGACAATTGCGTACAGAAGAAGTACATTATGATCAGCGGCATACGGTGGCGAAAATGAAAATGATCGACCTGAAATCTTTACGGATGCTTTCTTCTCCCGACGTATTTGCCGATGCGGAAATATTTTTACGAACACAAAAAGCCAAAATTGAATTTGCCGAAAACGAAACAGTAAAAGCCACTGTTCCTATAAACGGGAAAAACTATAAAGTCATAATCAGCAAAAACGAAGAAAGAAATTTCGACACGAGTTGTGATTATGAAGATAAAGACCATCCGCTTTGCTTGCCCAAAGTGATCGTGTTCCTTCAACTATTAAACGCCCATGGCGCCGGTTATTTCGACAGTATTCGCAACTGGGATAAAGAAAAAAATAAACTACTCGAAGCATATGGCTATTCGTTGAATGACGATCTGAAAGGAAAATTTGAATTTGCTTATAAAGAAGGAAAACCTTTCCTGCGGGTGCTGGACAGCAGTATTAAAAGAGTGGCAGCCGTGCCGCAACCGGTGCGACCGGTTGTGGTGACACAACAACCCGAAGTGGCGGAGCCTGAAGTGCAGCCAGAAGAGATAAAAGTATCAGAACGTATCGGGATTGTCTTCAACTTTAATAAGAAGACGTATCCTTATTTCAGCATCGATGCAATAAGTGGTGAAACCAATGAAAAAGGAGATGGGTTTTCAAACAAAGCAGAAAAGCTGGATTTAAGCCGCTATGTGAACACAGATCATTTATGCGAAGAAGACAAACAAATATTAGCAACACTTCGGAAGCTGCAGGAAGGAGAGATCAATAAATACATAAGTCGCAATTCACCCTTCTCCGGAATTTGGGAAAACATCATTCACCAGGAAACAGATGACCTGCCGGATGAAACCAAAGAACTGATGGCGGAATATCTTTTACCCAAATTGAAAAAATTATTTATTGCATCCACACAAAGTCCGCTTGTTTTT
>DASZPW010000027.1:0-19511 GCA_035550155.1 Chitinophagaceae bacterium
ATGAACCACAACCATATTCTGAATCTTTAAAAAAAGAGTGGTTGGCTAACATAAAAATATTACCTGAAGTATTGGAACATGCGGTTTTAAATTTGGATGCAGCACAATTGGAAACTCCTTACAGGGATGGCGGATGGACAGTGCGACAAGTGGTGCATCATGTCAGTGATAGTCATATGAACGCATTATGCCGCCTGAAACTGGCATTGACGGAAGACAATCCTACTATCCGTGCTTACAATGAGGTTAAATGGGCAGAGACCTCTGAATATAAAAATTTGCCCATTAATATTTCTTTGACAATGCTCCATACTATTCATGCAAAATTGTATGACCTGTTTTCACATCTTTCCGAAGAGCAATGGAAGCGAACCTACTTTCATCCTGAACATCAAAAACAATTTGATCTTTGGTATTTATTAGGCTTGTATAGCTGGCATGGAAAACACCATACGGCACATATTACTTCGCTAAGAGAAAGAATGGGCTGGTAGAAATAAAAATCAGCAGTTGGCAATTTGCAATCAAGTCATGAACTTTGCTAACGGCAAATTGTTATATGAATAATGAAATGGAAAATTCTTTCTTCACAATATCTCTTCAAAGATCTCTGGTTCAAAGTTAGAAAAGACGTTTGCGAAACTCCTGAAGGTAAGATCATTGATCCTTATTATGTGTACGAATTCCCTACGTGGGTCACAGCAGTGCCGGTAACTCAGGATGGGAGGATCATAATGGTGCGGCAATATCGTCATGCATTGGGAGAAATTTGTATTGAAATTCCCGGCGGCTGTGTAGATGATACTGACAAGACATTACAGGATGCCATTGCAAGAGAATTAAAAGAAGAGACCGGTTATTCTTTTTCTTCTTATGATTATCTCGGAAAAATTTCTGCCAATCCTTCTACCAACAATAACCTCATGCACATGTTCCTGGCAAGAGGCGGAATAAAAACATCAGAACCGCAATTAGATCATAATGAAGAATTGCAGGTAGAATTATTCAGTATTGAGGAAGTAAAAGGTTTATTAAAAGAAAACAAGATCGTTCAGGCTATGCATGTTAGTTGCATTTTATATGCATTTGAAAAAATGGGGATCCCTCTTTAATTTTTCTTTTTGAACAGATACGGCAGTTTTTTTATTTCATCTGCTTTGAAATGTTTCTCAACGATCGCTTTGAATTCCGGAAGGCTGCGGATATTATCGAGATCCGTATCTTCTGAAATGTGTGCCAGGTCGGTATATCCGCTGTTGATGGATCGTTCAAAGTAATCCAGCGCTTTAGTATTATTCTTCTGTAAAGAGTAGATACAGGCAAGATTATACTCATAGGTGTTTTTATAGAGAATATCTTTTTTAAGTGCCTGCTCAAATACATCGATCGCTTCTTTGTATTTATCCAGGTAAATATAACTTACACCGAGACGGTTCATAGCAAGGAATTGCGTACTATCCAGGCTGATGGCTTTTTGATAATGTTCGATGGCTTTTTGATAAAAACCAAGGTTGCCTTCATATTTGGGCGTTGCGGCTGCGTCAAAATAAGCATCACCGGCTTTGGTCCAATAATCCGCTACGGCAGCATTAAGCTGTACTGCTTTTTCATAATACAAGATCGCTGAATCATAATTGTTTTGATCAAAAATAGTATCGTACGCTTCTTTATAATAATACAACTGTCCGATTTCATATGGCACTGTCGCATCGGTTGGTAGCAGCGGTGCTAACATTTTATAATAAACTAATGAAGAATCGTATTTATACAGATCATTATACAATGAAGCGAGATTGGATATACTTCTTGTATAAGTGGGATCCGTTTTCAAAGCTCTTTTGTACCAGTAAATAGCTGAATCTTTTTTAGAAAGCCTGTCATAAGAATAGGCAAGGTTATTTAACGCATTCAGGTATTTCGGATTGGCATTTACAGCTTTTTTATACCAATACAAAGCTTCTTTCGATTTATCCTGGTTATCCATGATCCAGCCAAGGTTATAATAACTCAGGTATAAATTCGCCTGATCTTTTTGTTTAACGAGGCTTTGCTTATAGATATCTTCAGCTTTGGCAAAATTATTTACGTAGGCATATGATAGGGCAAGATTAAAATATTCTTTAGTACTGTCAGGGAATTTACGATTGGAAAATTCATAATCAGCTATTGCCTGCTGATATTGTTTGTTGTCATAATATGCATCTGCACGGTTTCTGAAAAAATATGGTTCCTCATTAGTAATAGCGATCGCTTTGTTATAATATGTAATCGCACTATCCGGCATTCCCAGGTAATAATAAGATAAGCCGATCTTATTAAAAGTGTATGCATCGGGTTCCTGAAGTAAACCGGCCAATTTTTTATTATAGAAAATAGCTGAATCATCTTTGTAAGTTTCGAAATAAAGATTTCCAAGGTTAAAGACGGTGTTGATAAAATCCGGTTTAAGTTGCAACGCTTTTCTGAAATAGCTCACAGCACTATCATATTGTTTCATCCGGGAATAGATCCAACCAATATTATTTGCAGCCTGGTAATAATCAGGTTTATAAGTAAAAGACTTCTGGTACCATTGTAACGCATCAGCAGTATGGCCTTCCTGATCTTCTATCCAGGCGATGCCGAACTCATAAAGTTGAAAATCGGTAGTATCCGTTTTTAATCCAAGTTTATATACCTTCTTTGCTTTCTCATTATCACCGATAGATTGATATGCATATCCCCAGGTATATAAATATCCCAATGGCAATTTCTTATCTGCCTGGGCTTTTTCAAATAATTCAATTGATTTTTTAAATAAATAAGTGGCGCTGTCGGTATTGCCGCTTTGAGAATTAGTGTATGCCCTGTAATAAAAATCATACGCTTCGTTGACTTCCGAATAGCCTGCCGTTTGCTGCCCTTCTTTTTTCAAACCGGGTGGCAACAGGCCTGCCAGCATATTTTCGTCCTTCATTTCCGTATTTCGAACGGCTTTACCAAGTGAAATGATTCCACCTTCCGATTTTCTGTCGCCGGTACTGGTCCATTCCTGCTCAAAACTGTTATCAAGCTTTAGCGCCTGCTGATAATAATAATCAGCCGAATCTTTTTGTTTTAATTGCTTATAGGTCATCGCCAGGTTAAAAAGTGCATATGCAAATTTTGGTTGCAGGTCAATTGACTGCAAAAAGAAGGTTTGTGCTCTATTGTATTCCTTATTATTGTAATAAATATTCCCGATCATGAATTTCGGGTAACTCCAGCGTGGTGACAGCAAAATCGCTTTATTAAAATATTTTAATGCAGAATCTGTTACATTTTGTTGTTCGCTGTAGTAGCGGCCAATTTCAAAATTGATGAATGCGGTGTTAGGCATCAGTGAATCTGCTTCGTGTAATAATTGCAACGCAAGCGATGTTTTATACACGGAAGCAATAAAGAAAATTCTTTTTGCTTTTATTTCATTGTACCGGAAATCGGATGAGTCGATCAATTCATCCTGGACGATCTTTAGTTTTTCATTAGCATCATTAAAAAGGCTATCAGGATAATCCTGGAATTCTCCCCTGATAAACCGGTTCAGCAATGGTTGTACAGCATCCTCCAGCCTGGCGGCAAGGTCATATTTCATTGCATTCAGCAGATCTGCATTAGTAATTTTCTTTTTAGCGATCTTATATGTTTCGTATGCATTGCCTCCTTTTGGAGTGTTGAGCTGATGAGCCCTTAGTTGCTCATAAAATAAATTATAGTACACTGAGTCGCTTGCTGAAATATTGAATTTTTTCTCTGAAACTGTTCGTCTGTTAATAGCGACATCATATCCGTTCCTGTTACTTGCGATCATCGCTTGCCGTAATTCAGGAACTACCACGGTTATTATTTCTGAACTGGGGCCAACTACAACAGGCCGTTGTTCTTCCTTAGTATTTTCATAAACTTTATCCTTTACAAAATCTTCGATCTTAGATAAGGGAATATATTTGGTACTATCCGAAACACACAACCCATCCAACGCTTCTAACAAATAATAAGTAAATACGCCATGGCCTCCGCCGGGAAAATATTTTTCCTGGGATAACTGGTCTTCTTCGCAGGATAAAATTTTTGTAACATTTGCAAATCCTGTATTAAGCATTCTCATGGTAAGCAAGGCGCCTGCTTTTTGTCCCGAAAGGTTTCCTGATCTGCACGCATCAGTGATCAATATCACTTTTGCTTTTGCAGCTAAAGCGTTCACAACTGATTCTAATTGCGGAATGAAAATAGCATCAGATGAGGCATAGGATGCTTTTTCGCAGTCGTAGGCCAGCAGGTAGCCCTGACCCGTAATACTCTCGTTGTCTCCATGACCGGCAAAGTAGATCACCACCCTGTCATTGCTGTCGGGTCTTATTTTGCTATAAATTTTATTCAGGTCTGCAAAAACTGCTGATCGGGTGGCATTACTGTCGATCAGGTCGTACATATTTTCCCGGCGAACGATCTTTGAATCCAGGAAATAATCTCTGATAGACCGGGCATCGTCATCGGCATAATTGAGTTGATCTAAATTCTTATAGTTCGAGATCCCAACTACCAATGCATAAGTATTTCCCCAAAGAACTTTTTCTTTTTGTTTAGCCGGCGGTATGCCTCTGTTGCGAACAGAATCTGTCTGACAAAAAAGAAATGCGGGAATTATAACACAGAAAAAAATCAATAAAAGTGATTTGGGAAACTGGTGGCACATCTTGCAAAATTTAGATATGTCAGGATGCAATTGTAATTTACAATTACTTTTCCACGGATGCTCAGCTATTTGGATAAATTTTGCTTCATTTTGACATTTTAACCTCTCCGGCAAGGAATACACTGCCGCAAACGATGATCAGGTCATCTTTTTTCGCTTGTTGCAATGCATTTTCCAGCGACATATTAACGTCGGGAAAAATATTCCCCTTGAGACCAAATGATCTTGCTTTTAATGCCAATTCATCCTCCGGCAGTGCCCGTGGTATTTGGGCTTTTGTAAAATAGTAATTGGCTTCCTTCGGTAAAAGGGGAAGGATCTTTTCAATTTCTTTATCTTTTACCATCCCGATTATCAAATGAAGTTGACGATAATCGGTTACTTCAATCTGTTCTAGCAACTGTTTTATTCCATCAATATTATGAGCTACATCAAGAAATACATCCGGTGCATGGTGAATAATTTCCCAGCGACCATGAAGACCTGTTAATTTTTTTGCATGAGGCAAGGCTTTTTGGATAGTAAGTTCATCTGTATTCCATCCTGTTTGATATAGTTGCGAACAGGCTTCAAGCACTGTGAGCAGATTTTTCGTTTGATAAATTCCCGGCAGATCAAGATGGTAGATTTTATGGTCTGTGTGATGTTGTTCCTCCACTTCTACAATGAGTTCATGTTTTTCCCAAAACCAGTTCACCGCCTGCCGTTTTTGTGAAGCAATAGTAAGCGGCGCTTTTTTTTCTTCGGCTATTTTTTGAAATACATCTTGTGTTTCGGGCAGGATTTCACCGATCACCACCGGGATATTTTCTTTAATGATGCCCGCTTTTTCAAAGGCAATTTTATCAAGGCTATTGCCAAGCATATTCATGTGATCCCAACCTATGTTTGTGATAACAGAAAGTTCAGGTGTAATGATATTCGTGCTGTCGAATCGTCCGCCCAATCCCACTTCGATCACAGCAACATCTGCTTTTTGTTGCGCAAAATATTCAAAAGCCATTGCCACAGTGATCTCAAAAAAACTCGGTTCTATTTCTTCGATCAACGGAAGTATCCTTTGGGTGAAATCAATAACAAATTTTTCTTCCACCATTTCGCCATTGATCTTGATCCGTTCTCTGAAATCTCTTAAATGCGGTGAAGTGTACAATCCTGTTTTGTAACCTGCAGTTTGTAAAATAGCCGCCAGCATATGGCTCACCGATCCTTTTCCATTAGTGCCGGCAACATGAATGCTTTTGAATTTTTTTTGGGGATCACCGAGGAAACTGCACAGTTTGAGCGTATTGGTCAGATCTTTTTTAAACGCAGCTGCACCAATGCGGCTGAACATTGGAAGGCGGTCGAATAAATACTCAATAGTTTGCAGGTAATTCATCCGGCGCAAAAATAAGAATGCCACCCCGCATCGGGATGGCATTTCCTATTTGTTTATTTTAGTACTTATCCGCCCAGCAAGAAATTAAATTCATATACTACTGTGGATTGATCATTGGCTTTATTAAAACGGTTTCTTCTCAGCCATTCTTTGATGATGTCGATTGCCTGGCCACCGGTGTAGGTGGAGCCTCTTGTTGCCCGCACAAAAGTTCCGATACCATCGGGAGATACACTGATCTCAGCCAAAACTTTTCCTTTCAGATTTTCTCCGGCATCCATTGATTTGGGATTGATGACGACCCGGTTTCCACTGATCCTTCTCGGCCCTCCATTTCCATTACCCGGATTGCCGGTGTACGTAGTGGCGTTTGGATTTCCACCGGGAACGCCCTGGTCACCTTTTCCTCCTGCAACACCTTCATTACTTCCTTTTTGATAACTGTCAGCTCCGTTTCCACCAACACCGTTGCTTCCAACCACTCTGTTCAATACTGCTTTTGGTTTCTCAGGTTTGGGAATAACGACAGCTTGTGGCTTAGTAGCTTTTACTGTTTGTTTCGTTTCTTTATTAATTTCTTTTGAATCCGGTTTGCTTACTTTCGGTTTCAGGATAGCTACAGCTTCTTTGTCATTATTTTCTTCAATATCCTTTGCGTCCTTGATATTTGATTTTTCCTGTTGTGGAACGGAAGTGGCTACTGATTGTTGAGGAGCAGGTTCACCCGGGATCATGGGTTGATCTTTTCCAAAACCCTGGTCGCTGGTTCCAAGATTTACCTCAATGCCTTCTTCTGCTACGGGCATAGGAAGCTGGGGAATTGTCCACCTGATCAGGAACATGAGCAGCAACATCAATCCGGCAAATCCTGCCGTGATCATAGTGGCCTGCGAATTTTTTCGGGCTTCAAAGGATGCAGACATGGCAATTGTGTTATTCATACAAAATTAAAGTTTGATTTGAAGCGGATGAAATCTTTATTGTTCACACCGGTTATTAACGATGCAAACCCTGTGCAACTTGTAGAAGGTCTGATTTAAGAAATGTTAAGATTTGGCTGAAACACAATTTCCTCATACAATTGCAGGCACTTGACGCTAAAAAAGCAAATTTTTACATAACCGTTAGCGCATAACTCTTATAATCGTTGCGATCAACCTTCTGCGATGGATGGCCGGTCTCCACTTATTTTTTTTGTTTTACCAACCTGAGAAGAAATGGCAACCCGAATACGGCACCAAAAGCTAACAGTACAAATGAATTATTAGATGACAAAAAAGTAGATTTATAAAAAATATGATTGAGCAATTGAATGCTCCCGATCGTAATACTAAAGCCGATACATGTAACGAGGGTAAGGGCAGTTCCTTTTACTTCCTGCGGCGCTGTTTGGGCCACTAATGCCGAATACTGCGGCGAATCAGCAATTACGGTAATGCTCCATATCAGCATGAACAAAAGAAAGACAGGAGTTGCTGATCGCAACATGAATGCAGAACCTAAGCAACAAATTCCGGAGATCAGCAAAGAAACAAAGGCAACTTTGGCGCTGCCAATTTTATTGGATAAATAACCACCGGCAATACAACTGAAGCTACCTATTGCAATGATGATAAATGACCAAAGCGGGATATTAACTTCCAAACTAGTGAAGTCATTATTAAGACCGATAAGTATTGGAACGAAGGCCCAGAAAGTGTAGAGTTCCCACATGTGCCCGAAATATCCGAATGCAGCAGCACGAAAATCTTTGGATCGGAAAATACTGGCAATATTTTTTGGATGAAACGATAGCCCTTTTTTCCGGAACGGGCCATCATTCACAAATAGAAAAATTAATAAGCCACCGACTACTGCAAACAAGGATGTGAAGACGATCACTTTTTCCCAGGAAAAATGAATGGATGAGCTTTTCAGTAAATGCGGGAAAGCAGTGCCAAGCACTAATGCGCCAACAAGATAGCCCAACGCTTTCCCCAAACCTTTTTCATACCAGTCTGCTGCAATTTTCATCCCGACCGGATAGATGCCGGCAAGAAAGAAACCGGTGACAAAACGAAAGGACATGAGACTAAACGGATCTTTTGCAAACCAAAGAATACAAACATTAGCTGCAGCTGCAAGCAACGATGAAACTAAAAAAACTTTCGACGGATTAAAACGATCGGCAATAGAAAGAATGGCAAAGATCAGCGTGCCGGCAATGAAACCAAACTGCACTACGGAAGTGATATTTCCCAATGCGTTACTGTCCAGGTGGAGCTGTTGCCGGATGTCCGGCAATATTGCATTTCCTACAAACCAAAGTGACGTGCCTGCAAATTGCGACACCACGATCAATGGTAGAATATAAGGTGGCCTTTTTTCCAAAAAAAGGATTTGAGATGTAAATATAATTTACCTGCCCCAACGAAGATTTGCCAGCAACAATCCTGCAAACACCAGTACCATGCTGATGACATGATAAACGGTAAAAGTCTCATTCAGGTAAAACACCGCTTCAATGCTGGTGAAAACAGGAATGAGGTTTCCAAATAATACTGTTCTCGCAGCGCCGATCTTGTGAATGGCGATATTCCAGATCGTAAAACAAATGACGGATGCACCCAACCCAAGATATAAAACAGAAGTTGCTGTTCGGAGATTCCATACCACGGGTGCTGCATGATTTATTTCCCAGAGATAAAAAGGAAGCAACATCAACACGCCGCATAAAAAAGTGACGGATAAAAAACTGATCGGTGAAATTGCAACGGGCCTTTTTTTCACGAGCACATTATAAACGGCAAAACAAAACGCAGCTACCAGCATCCAGAGATCGCCTTTATCAAAATGTAATGAGAATAATTTTTCAAAATTTCCTTTGCATAAAATGATCAGCACACCTGCAATGCAAAGGAGGAGGCCGGCTAATTTTTTCCAGCCGATATGTTCTTTTAGAAAAATGCGGGCCATGATGATCGCCATCACCGGCGATGAAGTGGTACCAATCAAAGCAAGGTTGATCGCTGTAGTGTAATGTCCACCGATATAAACAAAAGTGTTGAATAGCGCAATTCCTGTCAATGAAACTAAAAACAGGTATGGCCAATTTTTTTTCACAGCCTGCCACTCACTTTTGATCTTTTTTATGGCAAACGGAGTAATGATGATCGATGCGGTGAACCAACGGAAGAATGCAAGGCTAACAGGAGGGATATGTTCTTTCATATCTCTTGCTACAATAAAATTTCCTGACCAGATAAAGACGGCCAGGAAAGCAAGACCAATTCCGGTTATAGAATCTTTTTTTGTCAATAGAAATTTAGTGATGAGCGAAATCGGTTTCAAATTTCCCTCTTATTCGTTCAATCGGGGGATTAAAATAACCAAATTTCAGATCTGGAAATTCTTCCCTTATCGTTTGCAACAACGCATTCATGCCCATACATTCACCTGTATCGGTCACGCCGATCTTCCCGAGATACCAATCGGGATCAATATTAAAATTGCGCCACTGGATCATGCAGAGATCGGTATCAAGGATCAATTTTCTCAGTGCTTCATATTCTGCAATGCTATCCGTCATACCGGGAAAAACAAAATAGTTGACAGATGTCCATCCGCCATAGTTCCGGACCACTTTCAAACTTTCAATAATATCATCAAAATCATAATTGTTCGGACGATAATATGGCATGTAGATTTCTCTTCGTGCAGAATTGGTGCTTACACGAATAGAATTTAATCCTGCTTCACATAATGCTTTCACTGCCTTCGGATCAGAACCATTTGTATTTATGTTGATGCTTCCTTTTTTAGTGTGCTTTCTTATTTCTTTTATCGCTTCGCTCAAAGTTTCCCACATCAATAAAGGTTCACCTTCGCATCCTTGTCCAAAACTGATGATAGGGAAGGGTGCAGTTTCCAAATGCGGCACCGTGTATTCAACAATTTCTTCCACTGTCGGTTTGAATGTCAAACGATCCTGGGCGGATACAATTTTTTCTTCATCCGGCTGCAACGAAATGCAGCCTACACAATTTGCATTACAAGCAGGAGAAGCCGGCACCGGGCATTCCCATCTTCCCAGAAAATAATTTCTTGCGGCAGGACAGTGATAGGTCAGCGCACAATTTTCTGCAAGATGTTTTACCAAACGGTTATGCGGATATGCGTTCAGGAATTGTTTTACACCTATCTCAACTTTCTTTTGATCATAGCCTTCACAATCTTGACGTATATCCGGCTCGATCCTCATTGCAGGAACAAAAAATTTCCCGTCAGACCAACCGGCAGCAGTGTAACAAAACAACGGAAGTGTAGGTGCGTCGGGAGCAGTTTCATAAGCGGCTAAATAAAATCCCGTATGCGCTGGAGGTATGAACGCCGCTACTGCCCAACCTTTTTCGCACAATCGCATTTCACCCGATTTTACATCAATGCCGATCCCTCTTCTGCCGGGTAATTCATACAATTGTCCGCCATCCGGCAATTCGATCCATTCCTCTTCAGGAACGGGAACAGCATCCCAGCCACTTCTGCCGGTGGCATATAAAGAAGTGTCTTCAAAAATAGTTCCTTTGCCGTCGGAATAAAGAATGTAGGGCGATTGTTTCAAGTTGTTTGTTTCTGGTTACCGGATGTTAATTGACGGATGCAAAAGTCGTTAAATTCTTTTTCATTTATGGAAGCGCTTGCTTTTTCTATATGCTGCTGTATGATCTTATTGTTTTTAAAATCAAGGGTCAGGATGCCATCTTTCAAAATGGCATTGGTAAGTTCACTCCACAATATTGTTCGTTGAAAAAAGGAAGGGAACCTTATCTTATGCTCAGAAAATTCAATTCTTAATTTTTTAGATGCTGCAACGTCTAAAATGAAAAAAGCAAGATTTACAATTCCTAACCACCAGTAGCTGGTGAAAAACCAGGATAAGGCGAATAAAAAAAAAGGAATACTAAATATTGATTTTTCTTTTTTAGATAGTAAATAGTGCAGCAGAGGAATTGATATTACAGCAGCCATCGCAATTGCGAAAGGGATTTTTTCTTTAAAATCCGCTGCTATTGTAATCAGGAGTATGGTGATAAAATTAACTGAAATAAGCAGCCCGCTTATAAAACGATGCGTTTTTTCCTTTTCATTTTTTAAAATGATCTCATAATGCTGCATATCAGGAATTACTTGCAACAAGCAGGTTACATAATTTGAATAATATCCGGGCGCCAACATTGGCATCCCAGTCACCTTCACCCACACCCACTTCATTCAGGTCGAAGCCGACTAATTTTCTTCCACTTTGTATTACTTTGCTGAACAAATAGAATACCTGTTCGGTTTCAAATCCTCCCATTACGGGAGTTCCGGTATTCGGACAGAGTTTGGGATCTAGTCCATCAATATCAAAACTGATGTATACTTTTTCCGGTAATTGATTCACTATTTCTTCTGCCATCTGCTTCCAGCCATCGCCTTCAAATTGCCTGCGGCGGATGTCTCTATCAAAATAGGTAACAACCCGTGAAGAATTCTTGTTGATAAATTGCCATTCACTTTCACTAAAATCACGAACACCAACCTGCACCAGTTTTTGCATTTCGGGAATTTCCTGCAGCGTATTGTACATGATGCTGGCATGGGAATAATTAAAACCTTCATACGCCTCTCGCAGATCGCAGTGTGCATCAATTTGCAATATGCCAAATGCGCCGTGCTTTTCTGCAATTGCTTTAAAATACCCAAGCGGAGTACTATGATCGCCACCAAGTAAGCCGACAAGTTTATTTTTATTTATTAACGCCTTTGTCTGCTCATACACCCATTTGTTCAAATGCTCACTTCCTTCATTTACTTCAATCAAAGTTTTAGACATAAACTGGTTGGCTTCCAGTTTTTCTCCTTTCGAGATATAGTCAATGTACAGTTCCGCTTCTTTACGCAGGTAGTCGCTTTTCATCAGGATCTTTCTGTCGGCAGGGCGGATAAAAAATCCTTGCTTCCAGCCATCGGGCACTTCAGGATCATAGAGATCAATTTGAAAACTTGCTTTGAAAATAGCATCGGAAGCCCGGGCCGTACCTGCAGCATAGCTTACGGTAACTTCCCACGGAACAGGAACGATGATCACCAGTGCAGTGTCTTCGGAAGTGGGCAAGCCGAATATATTGTTATCGGGATTGCTTACAAGATTAGGATCATGACTGGATAGATCGGTCATACTGTGTCATTAAGAACTGTGCAAGTTAAAAGCCTTTGCGGTAGCTGCAAAATCCAAATTCAGCTTCGGAACATTTTATAGTAAATCCGGTGATAAAGCAGATGTGATCTTAATTTTTCCCCATTTGTTTTAAAAAGGATACATGGGAAGTTACGGCATGATGTACTCTTTTGTATTCGATATAGATCAAACCATATTCCTGGCAGGCATTTTTAATGATCCTGCTGATAGCCGGGTAATGAATGTGCGAAATTTTGGGAAACAGGTGATGTTCAATCTGGAAATTCAATCCACCTACCAGCCAGCTGACCAGTTTATTTTTTGTTGCAAAATTTGCAGTGGTCTTTAACTGATGAATGGCCCATTCATCTTCCATTTTTCCATCTATTATGTTTACTACAGGAAATGAAGTATGCTCAACAGTATGCGCTAACTGGAAAACGAGGCTTAACACCAGGCCCGCCACAGAAGTGAAGATCAGGAACCCGACCAGCCAATGTGCAAATCCCAATTCATGAATTGGTACGCCAATAAAAAGAAAATAGTGAAATGCTTTGAACCCCCAAAACACAAAATGATCTTTCCATTTCATCTTTTTCAGTGGGATGCTCCCTATCTTTCTTTTGAAATATTTCTGAAAATCCAGCACAAAAATCCAGAACAGGTAAAACAACGAATACAATAGCCAGAAATACAGATGCTGGTATTTATGAAACCGATATCTTTTTTGAGTAGCACTCATTCGCATCCATGGCTGCACATCGATGTCATCATCAATGCCATCTACATTGGTGTAGGAATGATGAATGACATTATGCTTCACATTCCACATAAAACTGTTTCCTCCAAGAATGTTCAGAGAGAAAGCAGCAATGTTGTTGACCCATTTGTATTTGCTGAAACTGCCATGGGCGCCATCATGCATTACATTAAATCCGATAGCTGCAACAATTCCTCCCAATAAAATACATTCGCTTATAGCCCAGAAGACCGATGGAGTAAAGAATATGAGATGAACATAAACAAATATAAAAGCCGTCATCAGGATTATGGCTTTTATAAAAAGGCTGTAGTTGCCGGTAGTGGATTTGCCAACCTCTTCGAAGTAGTCACGAACTCTTTTCTTCAGTTCTGTATGGAAAGAATGAGGTACGTTGGTGAATTTCGGTGTTGTCATGTACTGGACTTTATAAATGTTTATGCAAAGGTATCTTTAATTATTGTAGAATTATAGAAAACTTGTTTTCAATTAACAATTCAGGTTTCATTACGTATCAATGCATCAAGATTGCGGATGCCGATCTTTTTTTCTGTTATAAAACCTTCGGCATATTTCACGCCGATCCGTTTACCCAGCATTCGGGCACGGGCAATAACGCTTTCCAGGAAATCAGGAGTGGAAATGTAAGTTTGCGGGCCATCAGTAGATGAGTCGGACACATGGAATTGTGTCGTGTATGCTTTGATCGATTCCATTCGCTGATCAAAGACATCGCTGATGTCGATCAGCAGATCTGGTTCGTGATACCAATCCTGTATATAATGCAACACATAACTGGGTTTCCATCGTTGTTGGGGCGACCCGCTCTCATCTTTAGTTTCTATTTTTGAAAGGCCTGATAAAAAACAGGCAGTTGTGATCAAATGTCCGGCCCTGCCGTGATCAGGATGCCGGTCATGCAAAATATTTCCGATGACAATTTCGGGCTGATATTTTCGAATGATTTGGATCAATTTCAGTTGATGTTCTTCATCATTCCGGAAAAAACCGTCTCTCATTTTCAGATTTTCTCTGACTGATACGCCAATGATCATCGCCGCTTTTGCCGCTTCTTCGTAACGTGTTTCAATAGTGCCACGGGTTCCCAATTCGCCCTGGGTGAGATCAACAATACCCGCTTTTTTCCCTCTTTTAATTTCATTGATCAGTGTGCCGGAGCAACCAAGTTCCACATCATCCGGATGAACACCGATGGCAAGAATATCGAGTTTCATGATTGCAAGATAAGAAAGAGTCGGGAGTCAGGAATATTGAGTCGTTAGTCAAAAGTTATAAATAGGAACGATGGTAAAAGAGAAAGTGATTCAAATATTTTGTGTCTGACTCCAGACTCATGACTCAAGACTATCTTCTATAGGGATTGTTATACCACACGCCATCAATTTCTTTTACGAAATTTTCGATCTGCCGGTCAGTCTTATCGTTAAGATCCCATCCTTGTTTCAGGCTGCTGCCAAAAAAGAATGCTACTGTTTGATAAAAGCGAGCCGTCAACCCGTTGCGGTAATCTTTGATAAGTTCATAGCAGTTATTCCCTGTTTGCCGGTTGATCAGTTTCATTAAAACTTTTCCCTGGTAGACAGAAAGATTCGAGAGCGGGTCGCTGAACTGAGTTTTCAATTCTTTTTCCCGTGTTTTAATATATTCCTTTCGTTCTTTTCCGGAATGGATATTGACGAGATGCGCATTGATATCATTAATGGTGATTCCGGCGATACGGGCATAAGGATATGTCACATAAACAGCATTGCGCAGCCGGTTCCATTCCTGTACAAATTTTGCCAGTTTTTTTTCTGACATATTTGATACCCACACATTCTCCATTTCTTTATAAGGCAGCATTTCATTATGATACCAGATAGCTGATACGATCAGGGTATCATTAGGGCCCCAATTTTTTGCCCGTTGAGCAATGGAAGGGATCGGTGGAATGGTATCGGTGTTGGCAACAGGCGGATCAATTTGTGCAAAAGACGGATTTTTTGCCAGCAACAACAGCAGCATCATAATGATCAGCACCCGGTATTTTGACAAGCCACTCATGCAACTATAAAATTAAAAAATCATTCCGGCTATTGATACTATAAGACAACGGAAGTAACCCGACTGCTGTTTCAAAAAAACGTAAAATTATGACTGCGACGAACTCACCCGGTTTAGTTGAATGCGCCGTACCATACTGATAATTATCCCGGCGACCGTAATGATCACCCCCAGCCAGAGCAGGTTGATATACGGAAATTTGTAAGCTTTTAAAGTTAGGTATTGTAAAATGGTATTTGGCTCTTTGATGCCCATGTTCACCTTATCACCCTGGACAGAATTAATGGCAAGGATCAGGTTTTGTGAGATCACTGTATCGGGGATGGAATATTGAACGCCTCTTTGATTTACCAGCAATGGCTGCGCTGTGTAAGTAGAATTGCTCATGGAATGCACTTTGATGATAGCAAGGCTTGCTTTTCCGGTAGGATCAATTCCCTGTTCGGTAGGGATGCTGTCTTTGCTGATCACTTTCTCTAAAACAAAAAATCCTTTGGAATAAAAAGTGGTATCGCCGATCTGCAGCAGCTTGTTAGTAAAATGAGAAGTGTCTTTATTTTTAACAGGATCGGGCAGCGAAGTGATGTACGTGAAAACATCATGGTCCCAATAATGTTTGGACGAAGGATTTGCCATCAACCCTTCATTGCCTTTATAGTTGATGAATGCATTGGGATGCAGATCAAATTTTTCTTTTCCATCTTTACTTTCAAAATGAATATCGTAGAACCAAAGTGGTTTTTTCGGATGCTGCTGCGATCCTTCATATGTGACCCAATATTTTCCCATATCGGTGCGCACACCTTTTACCAGGGTTAAATTTTCACCTGCTTTTTCTTTGCTTCCTTCGCCGAAGTTAACCGCAATGCCGCTGGTATTGTATGAGAGAACTTCTTTTTTGGAAGAAGAAATTAAAATGCCGAGCAATACAATGCCAAATCCAAAATGTGCAATAGATCCGCCGGATAATTTTAAGTTTCCTTTTAGTCCCAGCCAGATGTACGCAGCATTAGCAATGATCGCATACACGCTGCAGGCAATTGCCAGCCAGATGGAACCAAGGAAACCATAGCCATACTTAATGTAATTGATATTGCCAAATACAAGAATTAAACTGGCAATGATCACCGAAAGTACCGTAGGTAACCAGATCTTTTTCCAAAAATAAGCACCGGATGTTTCTTTGTATTTCAGGTATTGGGAAATGGCTGTCAACACAGCAATAACCACTGCTACAAAAACCTGGATCCGGTTATAAGCGAATTCCGGATCCTCCGGAGGCGCCATTTTCACAAAAGCCGGTAAAGAAGTTTTGCCAATAATAAGTAATGCGGATAAAAAAAATACTAATGAACCAACGAACATCCAGAATTCTCTTGAAGTGGCTTTCTCTTCTTTTTGTATGGAAGGAATTTGGTTGTACCGGTTTATAAAAAACCATAAGGCAGGTACAATGAAAACCGCCATGAAGGCTATCAATTGCCAGTTCATTCCCAGGTCTGTAAATGCGTGTACAGAAGTATCTCCAAGAATTCCGCTTCTTGTTAAAAAAGTAGAGAAGAGGACTAATGAAAATGCAAGAATGAAGAACAGATGTGTGATGCGCAATGAATGGCCGCTGTGTTTATAGATCAGCAAGCAATGTATGCCGGCGATCATCACCATCCAGGGAACTAATGATGCATTTTCTACCGGATCCCATGCCCAATAGCCGCCAAATGTCAGCGATTCATAAGCCCATGCCGCACCCATCATGATACCTGTTCCTAAAACTGCCGCTGAAAATAATGCCCAGGGCAATGCAGGTTTTGTCCATTTGGTGAATTTCTTTTTCCATAATCCGGCCATCGCAAATGCAAACGGAACAATGCTGGATGCAAATCCTAAAAAAAGTACTGGAGGGTGGATCACCATCCAATAGTTTTGCAACAAAGGATTCAGATCATTACCGTCGGTGATGGAAGATAAATAATCAGGCTTCAGAGGCTGGCTGACATCAAAATTCATGTGCAAAGCCGGAGCATTGTCGAGTACACCGGAATCTCTCAATAAAATAAAGGGATTGGAACCCATCTTCCATCCGAAAATATAAATGCCGGCTATCATTGTAGCCAGGCAGAATTGAACAAAACTCAAAATAGTCATTACCGGTGCTTCCCATTCTTTGCTTCGTTTCATCAATACTAATCCAAGAATGCAATGCCAGAAGGTCCACAGTAGAAAACTTCCTTCCTGTCCTTCCCAGAATGAAGCGAGCATGTATTTCACTTCCAGCGATAAACTGGTATGTTGCCACGCATATTTATATTCGAAGTAATGGCTGTGAATTATGTAAAACAACGTAGCGAAGATGGAAAAGACAGATATAACTTCAGTAATGAATGCATAGCGGGCCAGTTTTTTCCATTGTGCAGCATCGGCTTCAGATGATGATCTGGTGGATCTGAAATATGCAAAGGTGGCAATAGCAGAAGCAACCAAAGAAAGTGTTATAAAAAAATGCCCCAGTTGTCCGGGCAAAAGATGCTCGCCGATATAGCCCATTATTTTTTAGTATTTTTTTTCTGCAGTTTGGTTTTCAGCAGATGAGGTTTCGGTGGTTTCCTGTAAATTTTTTTCTGCGGCTTTCATATCGTCTTTGTATTTGGAAGGGCATTTCATCATGATCTCTTTACATTCAAAATGATTATTCTCATAATCGCCTTTCAAAACGAGTCGTTCACTGCCTTCAAGGTTATCCGGTTTGGCATTGCGATACACTACTTTCACAGTCTTGCCTAAAGAATCAATGGCTGTAAAGCTTAAATAATTCGGATTGTTAATCGCATCGTATTCTATCGGCTCAGAACGATCCAGTTTGGCAATCACATGCACGAATTTTCCCGGCTTTGCCTTTGCAGTATCAATGGTGTCATACGTAGTGGAAGCCTTCAGAAAACTGATCAGCACTGCAATAGCTCCGGCCACCAGCACCAGTAATATGATATGAACTTTTTTCATAGTTTTTTTCGTCCCGATAGTTATCAGGAGCTTCGCAAAGTTAGGCTAAAAAGACATCGGAAGCGGGGTTTTTGTCAATCTTCAAATTGATTTTTGTTAGCTTATTTTAAATAAAACTCATCTAAAATGCAAGACATAAGTAAGTCACCGAACTATGAATTGCAGTTTTGAACTATTTTTACCGATCAAAATTCAGTTATGTTGTTTCAACTCAGCGAAGAACACCTGATGATTCAAAAAGCGGCACGGGATTTTGCACAAAACGACTGCTTGCCCGGCGTTATTGAACGGGATGAAAAACAAAAATTTCCTTACGACCAGGTAATGAAACTGGCGGATCTCGGGTTTTTAGGCATGATGGTAGATCCGAAATATGGCGGCGCCGGAATGGATACGATCAGTTATGTGTTGGCGATGGAAGAAATTTCAAAAGTAGATGCCAGTGTTAGTGTGGCGATGAGCGTTAACAACAGTCTTGTTTGTTATGGACTGGAAGCATACGGTACCGAAGAACAAAAACAAAAATATCTGACGCCGTTGGCGCAGGGACAAAAGAATGGCGAATTGTATATCGGCGCTTTTCTGCTCAGCGAACCTGAAGCAGGAAGCGATGCCACTTCTCAGCGAACCACAGCAGAAGACAAAGGCGATCATTACATATTGAACGGAACAAAGAACTGGATCACCAATGGCGGATCTGCATCTGTCTATTTGGTGATGGCGCAAACTGATGCTTCAAAAGGCAGCCATGGCATCAATACATTTATAGTAGAAAGAAATTGGCCCGGCGTAGTAGTGGGAGCCAAAGAAAATAAATTAGGTATCCGCGGCAGCGATACGCACAGTATATTATTTAATGATGTAAAAGTGCCGAAGGAAAATCGTATCGGTGCGGATGGTTTTGGTTTCAAATTCGCCATGAGAACTTTGGCTGGCGGACGTATTGGTATTGCATCGCAGGCATTGGGAATTGCGGCAGGTGCTTATGAATTGTCAGTAAAATATTCTAAAGAAAGAAAAGCTTTTGGAACCGAGATCATGAATCACCAGGCTATTGCATTCAAACTTGCCGATATGGCTACAAGAATAGAAGCAGCAAGATTGCTTTGTTTGAAAGCAGCCTGGGAAAAAGATAACAAAATGGATTATACGCTTAGCAGTTCGATGGCAAAAGTGTACGCATCCGAAACAGCTATGTGGGCCGCCACTGAAGCGGTGCAGATCCACGGTGGTTATGGATATGTGAAAGAATATCATGTGGAGCGATTGATGCGTGATGCGAAGATCACACAGATCTACGAAGGCACCAGTGAAGTGCAGCGAATCGTGATCAGCCGGAGTATTTTGAAGTGAAGTATTTTTTTTAATTTGTGAGGAAATAAATAACGGATGG
>DASZPW010000028.1:0-7480 GCA_035550155.1 Chitinophagaceae bacterium
AATATTGGAACTGCCGGAGGACAAACCAAAGCATCCAGTGGTTATACATTTCGTTTTATACAAAAACATTCTGCAGCGTTGGTAAAACAATTGATCCATTCCGGAGATCCTTTTTTGAAAAAACCAGTTTCAGCATCACGATTTCATTTTTATGATAGTACTCTTTTGCATATTCTTTCAAACCATAAACTTCCCGGTGAAGAGGTCTTCAGTGATATATTTAAAAAAAATAAACCTCAACAAGTGCTGAGGTTTCTTGATAATGAAAGCTCGTTAACAGATGAATTGAAAATAATTTCTTCTTTGCCTACGCTGCCATTTTTAAAAGCGGCTTTAAAACAATTTTGATGTTTTAATTGTCAGGATCAAATTGCATGAACGATCTTCTGACAGCTTTCAGCATACTGAACAGCTGCGCTATATCAATAAACATCATGATCACGAGTGCCAGCAAAACATACCACGGTAATTTTAGTTTCTGGTTGTTGAGATCTTTCTGAAAATAATTTACTATGGCAGCTCCCAAAGCAATTCCAACAAGCAGGAATGAAAGAAGTGAGTACAACACTTTAAGAAACATTACCTGCATAGTAGTATAGCCAATCTTAAAATTTTCCAGAATAGCCGCAGGAATGATCAGTATCAGTGCGATCCAGCTCCAGTTTTTCCCAAACCAGCTGTCGCTAAGCATGATATTTAAAAGAAGTATGATAATGATAGAAAGTAAACCCCAGGGAAAAAGCAGGAAGGTGCTGGGTTTCCCGGTGGCAATGCTTACTTTTTCTGTTTTTTCCATAATAGAAAATTTAATACAGTAAGGTAAACATTTTTTCAAAAAAGAAGGGCAAAATTCAAGCAAAGGTTTAGTAGTCTCTCCCAGAATCCCGGCCTGACCGATGTCATTCGGGCAGGGAACTGGGATATCAGGTTTTTGGAAAATGAATAATAAGGGTGAAAGATTTAGTAGTCTCGCCCAGAATCGAACTGGGATATCAAGTTCCGGAGACTTGCGTACTATCCATTGTACTACGAGACCAATTGAGCGGTGAATCATTAATCACGAATAAGACTTCAGGCTCATGACTCACTACTCCTGACTATTTTATTAATCCATGTGCATTTGTGGCAAAGATCTTTACGGCGATAGCCAGCAAAATTACGCCAAAAAATTTTCGTACTGCAATCAAACCTGCCGAACCGAGCAATCTTGCAAGAACATTTAATGATTTCAAAACGATAAATACGATGATGAGGTTGAAAAGGATGGCTAACAAAATTGTAGTTTCTCCATAGTTCGCTTTCAATGACATCACAGTGGTCAGCGTTCCGGACCCTGCGATCAACGGAAAAGCGATAGGAACAACAGTTGCTGCGGTTACATCTTTTTCACTTTTAAAAAATTCCAGGCCCAAAACCATTTCGAGTCCGAGAATGAAAATAACGATTGAACCGCCTACGGCAAATGATTTCACATCCAGTCCCAGTAATCTCAGAAAGGCTTCCCCTGCAAAAAGAAACAGCACCATCAATGCGCCGGAGATCAATGTGGCCCTAAGTTCCCGGATACCGCCTGTTTTTGCTTTCAAAGAAATAAGAACAGGTATGGCACCAATAATATCAATGACGGCAAAAAGAGTGAAAGTTACGGTAAGCAATTCACCGAAATTGATTGACATATGACCTGTTTTGGGCAAAGGTAATGGGTGGGCTAATTCTTTCCTCAGTATTTAAAAAATTGCTTTACCTATTGAAACTTATACCGGCTGTAAAGTTGAATCGCTTCGAATTATAACCGGGAAAATCGAAATACTTCGTATCGGTGATATTTTTCAGGTCCAGGAAAATTTTAAACTCTTTACTCATTTTGTATTCACTGTACACTGATGCGATCACATACCCTTTTAATTGATCAGGTACACTGCCATAAATAAATTCCACTCTCTTCCCGGAAACATGAAGCTGAGTGCTGATCAAAAGATCCTTGCTTGCCCGAAATGCGACATTCAGATTTACAACATTTTTGGGAATGCGATAGAGATTATAATAAGAACTGTCTTTACCGATTGGGGCGCCGGTACCATCATAAGCTGATCTGCTTCTTCCGTCTGTATAAGTATAATTTGCATTCAATTCCCAGCGGTTTGTTTTAAAAGTAGCTTCCAGTTCTGCACCATAATCTTTTTGATTACCGGCATTGATATAAAGACTCGCAAATGTAGAAGGGTTGTAGGTATAAAGAATTGAATTTTTAGTATCATGATAAAACCCGACTATTCTTGAATGAAAAGAATGTGTGGCTAAGATCTCAACACCAGCTTCGGTTATGATCCCTTTTTCGGGTTGCAGGTTTTTATTCCCGGCGGATGGATCGAATAGCTGATAAAGTGTAGGGATCTTATACGCTGAATACAAGTTCACAAAAAACTTGGTTTTATTTTTCATCAGCAGAGATGGGTTAAATGTAAAAGTGAAATTATTTCCATAAACGGAATGATGATTCCATCGTCCGCCCAATTCGAGGTTCAATCCATCCTTGCTTTTATAAACTGCCGATGCATAAGGACTGAGCTGTTCAATTTTTTTATTCAGCACCGGAGGTGCATAAGGGCCGAACGATCCTGTAGAAAAATATTGCTGAAAAGTGTTGTTGAGCCGGTAATCCATTCCTGTCAATAATTCCCATTTACCGAAATTCCAGTTGTCGTACCACTCTGCAAAATGTGTTCTCCCGATATACGTGGCCTGTGAAAAATCTACAAACGGATCACTCCGGTATGTGGAGTCATCAAGATAATCTCTGCTTACATAGTTGAAAAAATAATTCAAATGCATGATTCCATTTGTATGCTGATACTGAAGAGCGGCTCCTAGTTGTCCGTTATTATTTTTTACGGTATAATCTTTTTCATCTGTAAATGCGGCCGCATCTAAGTCAGTTTTATAATAACCGTATGTCCCGAAAATTTTTGCTTTTACTTTTGTACTAAACGTCCATTCCATACTTCCGCTTACTACATGCTGATCGAACCCGTCCTTATCGAAATTCTGTTTTCCCGTTGAATCATAAGCTGAAGAAAAACCTGCAGAGCTGTAATGAGTATAATTCAGGATATAATTCATCTTCCCGTTTCTTCCACTCAGCCCGGCATATTGTTTAAAAGTATTGTAGCTGCCTGCAGTAATGTTAGCGCTGACATTAAATTTTTTTGAACCGGCTTTTTTAGTAATGATATTCACAACGCCATTCACGGCATCCGAACCATAGAGTGTGGATTGTCCACCTTTTAAAATTTCAATACGTTCGATCTGGTCAATGGCAAAATAGTTCAGGTCAAAATAATTGTTATTTACAGAAGGATCATTCAGCGGAAGGCCATCAATTAATATCAGCGCATTGCCGGCAGCGCCGCCGCGGATATTGGTAGTCAGGTTGGTACCCGGATCATTGTTGGCTCCGGGAATAGTCACACCTGCCACAGTGTTGAGCAGTTCACCCAATGTTTTTCCTTTGCTTTGTTCCAATTGCTGAGCGGAAATGATTGTGACGACTTTTCCGGTTTCACTTTGTTTTTTCGGATACTTGTTTGTTGTCAGTAATACTTCGTCGAGTAATTTGGCCGTAGTATCGGCTTGTGCATGAAGCTGGCCGCTGAATAACACAGCAGCCACAATAAAAATTTGCTTTTTCATTACTGAAAATTTTTTTGTGACTGCTTCCAGGAAAATGATGATGAATATAAATGCCGCCCCGGCGTTTACATTATCGCTTTTCACCCGAAAGCAAAATTGAAATGGTATATCATGATCTGGCAGGTCTTCTGACTTGTTCTCTGCTGAGCACCTTCCCATCAATGAATCAAAAATTTCATCAACAGTGGTTAGAGAATTCAACAGTCGTGAATCGTCAATCGTCAGTCGTGAGTTTTTCTCACGATGCACGTCTCACAATTCACGCAAAGAACTTACAGCTACGGGGATAGCTCCGGAATTTCACCGGATTCCCTTTTCATCCCGACTTGTCAGGAACCAGAACGTAGCAAAAATAGGAGCAAGAGCAGCTATCAAAAAAATCATTTTGTTCACAAGATGGTCATAAAATTTTTAAAGCAGCGCCTATGTAGTAGTTGATGCCCGGAGCGGCATTATAATAACGACCAGCAGCAGCATTGATGTCGTTGCCTAAACTATAGGTTACATTAAAAGCATTATCAACTCCGCCAAATAACTCCAGTAAATTTTTTCTTGAAATTATTTTTTTCCAGCCAACTCTTGCACCAAGCAGATTGTAGGATGACGCAAAATCAGTATTGGCATCATTCATTGCAATAGGATCACTGTAGTAGTAGGTCAGGTTTGTATAAAACCCATGTTTGATATCAATGTCTGCTCCTGCTGCAACAGTATTAGGTGCGACACTGGGAATTTTATTCCCGGAATAATCTGAGCTGATCTGTTTGAAATCATGATACCTGAAATTATACAGCGTATAGCTGATCCAGATCCTTGCATGAGTGATGAATGCTTTCGGATCTTTAAAAAACTGGTAACTCGCCTGCGATTCAATTCCTTTTTGACGGGTGGAACCGGCATTGGTATAATAATCTGCATTGCTGACATCTCTTCGTTGAACAATTGCATTTTTTAATTCATAATAAAATGCATTCATCTCAACGTACAATCGTTGCCGGAACCAGCTGCTTTTAAAACCAGCTTCATAGTTGATCCCATGTTCTGCATTTAGACTCGTACTGATAACGCTGGTAGAAGGCAACACTTCTGCAACAGTCGGCGGAGAAAATCCTTTCGAGATGCTTCCATATAACCAAAAATTACCGATCAGTTTTTTTGAGATGGCCAATCGTGGCGCCAATTCATTACGGTAGGTTCTTTTTTGTGGAGGAAGGGGAGTTATTTGAAGTTGAGTAATGCGTATGTAAGATTCTGTGCTGCCAACTCCTGCCGTGATGTTCCAGTCGTTTTTGAGACGAAGATCCGCTTGCGCAAAGATAGAAACAATGCTATTCCTGATATCATCATTGACTTGAATGGTGTCAGCATGACCATTTACATTTCCATAATCTCTGGTATTGAAATAACCTTGTTGCGTTTCTGCGCCAAAAACAATTTGAAGAAAGTCATTTTTTGTTTCAGGCTTCCAATGAAAAACCGTTCTTGCTCCGAAATGCGGCTCCCTGCGGATCTCATAATTTCTGAATGTAGGATTGGTAAGATGCGAAATTGTTCCGTATAAAATGGAAGTATTTTCAAAACGATCATTGAAATGATAAATATTGCTGATGCCGAGTAATCCTGTTTTTTGATAAATAGCAGCTTTAGAGGCATCCGCACTGGGAAATGCACCAGCAGCCGGTCTCGCTTGCCTTGGATTGTTTTTGTATTCTGTTTTATTTAATGCTCCCGGAGTTTGATAATAAAGATCGCCATAGAGGAAATTAAAATTGAGTTGATCTTTCTGACTCGCTTTCACCTGCATTTGCCATGTTGCAATATCACGTCGCATGGAAGTATGATCCCTGTAACCATTGGAATTTTGATGAGAATAATTGATCACATTCCTGATCTTATCGTTGCCGCCATTCCATTGTGCATCTATATTATTTGCTCCAAAACTTCCGTAGAGGTAGCGCAGATCAATTTCCTTTTTTTGAAATGAAGGCATACTATTGATAAGAATGGCGCCGCCGGTTCCTGCACCATATAAACTTCCTGCCGGGCCTTTGATGATCTCTATCGAATTAAAATTGTAATAACTCAATTGATTCAGGTACGTGTTGCCGCCCGGATCGGTAAAAGGAATTCCGTTCCAATACACTTTTACATTGCGGACACCAAATGGAGAACGAACCGTACTGCCACGAATATTCATGCGGTAACTTCCCGGTGAACGTTCTTCCATTCGTACTCCCGGTGTATTGTTTAAGGCCGGAAGTACATTCATGTCATTGGATCGTTCCAGGTCTTGCTTACTGATATAATTAACAGCAGTGGCAATTTGTTTCAATTGCCGGTTTTGTTCATACGCTTTCAGCACCACTTCTCCCATCATTTTCGTGGAATCTGACGGAACTTCCTGTGCCCTGATGCTTGAAAAGAAAAAACAAAAAAGGAAAACGATCAATAGATTTTTTTTCATGGAATTGGCTTCATTTCGTACTGCTAAGGTAGAATGTTTTTTCCCTATCTTCAAGTCATGATACCAAAGAATAAGCTGGGTCTTTTTTCATTGACCATGATCGTCATCGGTCTGGTGATCGGCATGGGTATTTTCAGAACTTCAAAAGATGCGGCACAGGCTGCATTGACACCATCTATTTTTTTTCTTGCCTGGATATTCGGCGGTATTGTAGCTTTTTGCGGAGCCTTGACCTACGCGGAGATCGGTAGCCGCTACCCGGTTACCGGGGGTTATTATAAAATATTTTCTTATGCGTACCATCCTTCCATCGCATTTGCCATCAATTGCATTATACTGATATCAAATGCCGCATCTCTTTCCGGCGTGGCACTGATCGGCAGTGAATACATCACTCCATTATTATTCAGGGACGGGGCAAGCGATTTTGTCAAAGCCCTGATCGCCATGTCAGCGATCATTCTTTTTTATGGAGTAAACCTGAAAGGCTTGCGGATGAGTTCTCAAACGCAAAATATTCTGATGATCGTCAAGATAGGGATGATCCTTATCCTCATTGCTTCCATTTTCTTTCCGCATTTATATAATAAAACAGCACAGCCGTCGGTGGATCTGAAATCAGTAAGTTTCGGCGCCATTCTATTGTCATTTGCCATTGCGTTAAAAGCAGCCTGCTTCACTTACGGCGGATACCAGCAAACGATCAACTTCGGAGAGGAAATTGAAAACCCTCAAAAAAATATTCCTAAAGGAATTTTTATCGGGATATTGGTAATTGTTTCTTTATATCTCTCCGTGAGTTATGCTTATTACAAAGTCATTGGTTTTAATGAACTGAAAGAAACTTCCGGAATTGCCGCTATCGTTGTTGAGAAAATGTTTGGCTCCACCGGCAGCACCATTGCTTCCATACTTTTATTTATTGCAGTGCTTGCTTATGTAAATGTTTTATTGTTGAGTAACCCAAGGGTGATGTATGCTATGAGCGAAGACGGTATTTTACCGGCAGCATTTAAAAAGAAAGATGAGAAAAAAGATGTGCTGACCGTCAGCCTTACTGTTTTTGCTGCGATTTGCGTCATCGTTTTATTTTTTGCAAAAAAATTCAATGAAATATTAAGCTTTACCATATTCATGGATTCTATCGGCATGGCCACTTCGGCAGCAACGATTTTTATTTTACGAAAGAGAACAAAGCATCTTGATGGCACCGGCATTTATTCCATGAAATTTTATCCGTTCATGCCGCTGCTATTTATTAGCACATATATCTTTGTTGGAATTATGATTGGTGTGGACAACTGGCGATACGCTGCTATCGGTACT
>DASZPW010000029.1:0-2346 GCA_035550155.1 Chitinophagaceae bacterium
ATGAAGAACAAAATTTTTCATGAAGAATTTGTTGCTTATACTTATTTCCATTGCAACTGCTGCAAGTGTGGCATACGGACAGTCTTTTACTTCCGATGACCTGGTGGCTTTATCTTCTTATACGCCGAAATATGCTGAGCAATATTTGATCAAGAAGGGTTTCCTTCCGCATTCCGGGCAGGTAGATTACAATTCAAAGATGACATCGTTCACCCAAAATTCAATCACAAGCACTGGTGATAATAACGGAAACGATTCCCTTGTCTCCCGAAGCATTGATATCTATACTAAGGACGGCATTAAATATTTTGCCTGGCATACTTCTTCAGCAAAAGAATTTACAGAAGGTAAATTACAATTGATCAGGGCCGGCTTTTTTTATGATCACAGCGTACAGCCGGAAAAGGACACATCATTGCTTTTTCAAAAAAGAAATATTACCGTGGAAACGATCCACGAAATGACGGATATTGGTTCCACATACAGTTTTATTTTAACCAGGAAGGAGTACCCGGATCCACGATCGATCCAATATGCAGAGGATCTGCTGAAGTTTACTTCGAATGAATACCTGGTTGGTTTTTTTGGTGCGGCTAACGTAAAACAAGACCTGTATTATTTTTCAAAAGACGACCTGAGAAAGTGTACTGTTATATTTCCTAACAGCAGCAAGCAGGCCGTTTTTGTTTGGGAAGATCAACGAAATCTCCGGTCTCTTTCTTATATCATCATCAGTGATATTATGCCGACAGTAAACGGTGAACAATATAAAGGAGTGCTTTTAGGCAATAATCAATGGGAATTGAGAAATGGTATTCATTGCGGCATGACGGTTAGGGAACTGTTGCAACTGAATTCTGATGATTTTGAGATTTATGGAAAACGGTCTGAATTCGCTTACATGATAAAACCTGAGAAGAAAGGAAATCTTGATTTCCGGAAAGCAGGTATCACATTGAACTGCCTCAATTGTGAACAGAATAAGCTATTTGATGTTTCGATAGTAAATGCACAGGATATTGCAGAAGGAGATCTCCTCGTAAATGTTGGTTATATTAATGTGTTCCCTGAAAAACAAAAAGAACGCAATTGAGATTTCTGAAGACAACAAAAATGTTACTTCATTAAGCTTTCCCGGTTTTTTTTCTGGTTGATGTATCTCTGAAGATTCAATACTATATTTCTTTAGTAACAGGGTAGTTTTCACATTCTGAATTTAAAGTGCATTGCAGCATATCGGTACTTCATTCGTTGGATCAGGCTTTCCCGGAATTCAGGAAAATTATCTGTCAAGCAGGTTTACTTTTCTTAAAAAGCGTAGGGCTTAAAATTCTTATAGCCAAGTCTTTAGAACACATGCTTTGATACTTTAAAAAATATCTTAACCTTTGTTCTGACAAACAGATCCCTTAACCAAAACTTTCTGTTATGCGAACAAAAAAATACGTATTGCTATGTGGCTTATTGTCATCAGCAATTATTGTTTCAGCGCAGAGAAATATTGAAAGAAATCAATCTGCTGTTTCAACATCGCTTAGCTCAAAAGATATTGAACAACTTCCGTTCCGGAAAAATTTCAACAATTTCACTATCCAGCAAAATTTTCAATATTCCCGGTTAAAACCGGATAATAGCAGCGATCATACAAGTGATGTAAACATCAAAATTGATTACAATCGTTTTGTAGTAGATCATTTTGCCGTAGGCGGCGAAGTTGATATTCTTACTTCAAAAGATGTGTCGGGCAGCTATACATTTAAAAACAGTGAGTGGATGCTTTATGGAAACCTGATCTACGGAAGTTCTGCCGGCAATTTCAACTGGTATGGAAAAGCTGCGGTCGGCTTCGGACAAAGTAAAGCCACATCCGGTTCTTCTACGGACAAAAACAATTTATTCGGCTATATTTTTGAACTGGGTTCACCCATTCATCTGTATAACGATGGAGGAAATTATATCACTCCGTATATCAGCTATAATTCTTTACAGCAAAAAGATAATGGGGTAAAATACACCGACAATCAGTTTCAGTTTGGATTTCGGTTTCAAAACTATTCTCCCTGTTCCGGCTATCAATGCGATTGTCATCATGGCCGCAGCTTTTCAAAAGGCATTTACGACCAGGGAAGAAGTTTCATCGGTTATTCTTCTATGGGCGATTTTGGATTTGGTAATTCAAAAACTACTTTCAATAATGCCACGGATAAAAGCACATTTTCAGGAGGCTCGCTCAATTTTGAATATGGATATTATTTTACAAAAGATATTGCAATCGGCGCCGGACTAGACTGGTTTAGCTCTACAGATAAATCCGGGGGCACCAAATACACCAATTCAGGTATTACT
>DASZPW010000030.1:0-2085 GCA_035550155.1 Chitinophagaceae bacterium
TTACTTCGGTATATTGAAGTAGTGTAGCCTGGTCTTTATACAGATTAGCGATGGACCTTTCTGTGGCTTCTGATTGCTCAGTGAGTTTTTCAAATTCCAAAAGGCCGACAGCAGGAAGTTGATTGTACTTCTTTTTTTGCGTTTCTATCAGTTGCAAAAAGTTCAACACATCTACCGTCAGGTTTTGCTCCAGTATATTTTTCTGGATAAAATCTTTTACAGAAAATTCATTATGGCCGGGAATAGCTCGCAAGACCAGCGTAAGAAAGTCTTCAGCAAATCCATAAGAGAGTACATTGCCTGCTCCCGCAAAACCGGTCCTGAAGAAGCTGCAATAATTTTCATTATCATCCGCCAGCACCATGGAGATGTCGGTAGTCCCTTTTCCACAATCGATAACCAAAGCGATCTCACCATTTGCCAATCTTATTTCAGATTGTGTTTGCTGATAACCCATGAACGCCGCATCGCTTTCAGAGATCGTTTCATACTCTATAAATAAATTCCCTTCTTCAACTTCCAACGATTCAAGCACGGAAGCAGTTTGACTCCTGAGTTCATTCAATAAGTCAAATACATTTTGCTGCGTATAAATATTCGGGACCAGTAGCGTAACAATGATGCCGCCTTTCCTGAAATCAGGTTTGGTAGCGATCATCAACCGAAGCAAGCGAAGCAGGATGGCGCTGATCAATTCTTTTTTATGTTCCCTGATACTGTAGTCTTCTGTTTTATCACCACAGATCAGTTGCAAACTTTTTTCGATGCCCAGTTTTAAATTCGGTACGATCTCATATTCATCCCTGAAAGATGATTGCATGGCAGCCGCCACTTCCTGCTTGGTTATAAACAACCGTATCTCATCTTTTTCTATTTCACTGGTGAAGTTGAAAGGAAATTGTTCCCTTTGCTCCTGTGTAATTCTTTTTTTAACAGCATAAAAAGAACGATACAGGTTATGTTGCCCGGCTTCATTGTTCAAAAAATCATCCCGTTGATAATTCTTTGTTTTATCAGTAGCCTTCAACTGGCTCATGATATTTTCTAAAATATCATATTGAATGATGGAAGACTGCGGCCCGCAATTCTTATAACCGACCTGGCTGGCCTCACTTCCGAAATCAATTACCACCCGCTGGCATTGGCGGGATGGAACGACTGCGTAATGAAAACGGGCAGTATAAAAATTATTTTCATCCAGTTGGAAAACTACATTGATGAAAAATGGAAATTGATCCACTTTATTATTATAATAACCCAAAGTGATCCGTTTCTGATCTTTGGAATAATCGAGCTTCACTCCTGTTGTTGCATCATAAAATGGTTCAACAGTGAAGGCATTGCTTTTCTTGATCAGCAATTCAAAGCCCTGCCTGTCCGGCAGGCAGGCATCTTCTTTTTTTACCAATGACAAATGGCATTCCCGCATCAGCACATCCTGCAGATCGGCAGGCGCCATCTGGTTCAGCACTACTTTATCCGGATCCTCGATAGTGAGCAGCGGGGCCAGCACTCTATCTTCCGCATGCACCACAAAATCATAATCGGTTTCTTTGTTATTGCCTGCATCTTCTTTTTCCAGGCGGGTAATAAAATAACGGTCGCTGCGGATCAATAATGGTAGATAATATAAGCCCATGGTAGTTGTTTGTTTGTTTTTTTTATTCTTTGCAATACCACCTGTCGTTGGTATTGCCGTAATTACTTTGTTTCTCGGATGAATAACAGAAATTGAACACTTTTGATCTCATGGAATAAAAGGAAACTGAAATGCTGTCGCATTTATAGCTGTCAGCGATCTTCCTTTTCGCCGGCAACACATAGCCGATATTGGAAAAACGAAATGTATCCGTGCTGTTCACTTCGAAACTATCTGCTTTGACTTTTCTCCAGGTATTCAGTTGCACCACTGCATTGTCCAAATTATAACCAGTGGAATTATCAACTGATAATTCAAGGTTCTCGTATCGATTCGTAAGCTTATTGGAAAATTTATCTCCGGTCAGTTTCAAACTGATCTTATCGGGCCATGTATTGCGGATGCGGAAATTTGTTTTTGTTATCTTATCAAGACTTTGCCCTCTT
>DASZPW010000031.1:0-17971 GCA_035550155.1 Chitinophagaceae bacterium
CATCGCTGCAAATTATTTTACTATTCATTTCAACATACTTTCGATGATCATTTTCAACTTTTCTGCCCAGCGGGAATATTCTTTGCCAGAAGGATGCAAACCATCTGATGCTATTAAGTTGCGATCAAATGTAGCTTCTCTGGTTCCTGTTGTAATATCAATATAATGTACTTTATATATTCCGCTAATTTTTTTGTTGGCTTCATTGAATGCATCAATCTCTTTTGCGATCTGAGTCCGGTCTTTTTCAGCAGCAAAAGGAGTGACGCCCCAATCCGGAATCGAAAGTACGATCACATGATCCGCCTCGTTGCCTGCAAATTGAATGGCTTGTTGGAGCAATGATTCAAACTCCGGTTTATATTCTTCAACTGATCTTCCTCTGTATTGATTGTTCACGCCGATCAATAATGTCACAAAATCATACGATGAACGAAACTGGTGTTGATGAATAGCTCCTTGTAATTCATCCGTGGTCCATCCTGTTTTTGCAACGATCTCCGGAGATTCAAATTCATATCCGGCTTTTTTAAGTAACTGCACCGTTTGATTGGGAAAATTTTCTACTGCAGGAACACTTTCGCCGATAGTATAAGAATCACCCAAAGCCAGGTAGGTATATTTTTTCATGCCTGCAAGGTAAGAGTTGTTAAAGCTATCCATGTTGAGAAAAATGGAAAATTGAATAGCGATGAATAAAATAAAGTTCATAGAAAATCAATGATCGCTTTTGTGATCTTTTCATCCCGGTAAATACTTCTATGCCCCAAACCTTTTGTCACTACGAAATGGATATTCGGAAAGTTTTGCTCTTTCACTATTTTTGCATCTTTCCAGGGTGTAATGCGATCTTCTTCATCGTGGCACCAGAGAATCTTTGCTTTTAAATTTTTCACGGCCCTGCTTACCGAGTACCATTCCGAAGGCAATTGTTTTATGGAAAAAATTTTCTGATCAAATTCATTTCTTACTTCGCCATTCAGTCTCATGAATGAAAAAAAGAAATCAATGGCGGTTTTGGATTCCGTTGCAGGAGCGATCAACACCAAACGAAAATTCTCATTATGCGGAATTTCTTCCAATGCAAGAGTTAACGCCAATCCGCCAAAAGAGTGACCCATGAAAGACTGGATCGGCCCGTATGTTTCATTGATATAAAGGATCATTTCCTTATACGTCACTGCATTGAGCTGTTTACCTGTACTTCGTCCATGCGCCGGTGCATCAAATGCCAGCACTTCATATCCTTTGCTGATAAGCGGCCGCACATAGTGTCCGAATCCTGCAACAGAAGAATTAAAACCATGGGCGATCAGAACTTTTCTTATTGCACCTTTGTTCCACCGATAGCCCTGAACTGTTTCGCCATCAATAACAAAACTCAATCGTTCTGCTTCATCAAAAATTTTAGGGAATATTCTTTTATAACGAAATTGCGGGGTGCTGAACAGGTCCAAAGCGATCTCAGCAGTTTTCTTTTTGGACACAGTAGAAAGAATCCTGAATTTTGTACGATAATAACTGATCGCTATTCTTTCTCCTAATCGCATCATGTTGCAAAGATACTTATGAACATCGTAATCATTGGAACGGGAAATGCAGCCACAGTACTCGGAAGAAAACTGAAAAATGCCGGGCATCATATCAGCCAGGTTTTTGGCAGAGATGCATCAGCAGCCAGCAAACTGGCATATGAATTAGATACAGAGTCCACGAATTATTGGTCGGTGATTAAAAAAGATGCAGATTTTTACCTGATTGCTGTTGCTGATGATGCCATTTTGGAAGTAGCCAAACATTTGCATGTGCCGGGAAAAGTGGTCGCCCATACTGCAGCTTCTGTCTCAAAAGATATTTTGAAAAAAACTTCTCATCATTACGGCGTTTTTTATCCGCTGCAAAGTTTGAGAAAAGATCGTGAAGGCAGTCCTGAAACACCAATCTTTATAGATGCCAGCGATGCGAAAGCAAAAAAAACTTTGGAGCGTCTCGCTCATACCATTGCCGGAGAACAGGTGGCTGAAGCAAATGACGATGCACGGCTGAAATTGCATATCGCCGCAGTCATAGTAGGCAATTTTACAAACTATCTCTATGTGATGGCTGAAGATTATTGCCGGAAAGAAAAGATCGATTTCAAACAATTACTACCGTTGATAGAAGAAACCGCGGAAAGAGTACAATCAATTTCTCCCCGCATGGCACAAACGGGGCCTGCCTTTCGGCATGACATAGAAACCATAAAAAAACACCTGGAACTGTTGAAAGCACATCCTCAATTGAAAAAATTGTACGAATTCATGACGGAAACCATCCAATCCGGCAGTTAAATCTTCATTTTCCCGAACAAGTAAGTCGTTTCATTGTTTTTCTGATAAATTTGCGCCGAAATGAAAAAAACGGATGTATACTGTAAAATTTAATTTTGAGCAAAAAGACCTGCAACCTGTCATCCTGGAAAATGTAGAGCCGGGCAATAGTTTGCTGGAGATCGCATTGATGAATGATATTGAACTGCATCATAATTGCGGAGGCGTTTGCGCCTGCACCACCTGCCATTTATATATAGAAAAAGGAATGGAGAATATTGAAGAGATCAGCGAAAGAGAAGAAGATTTTATTGACCGGGCGGTAAATCCAAGATTGAATTCTAGGCTGGGCTGCCAGTCAGTTTTACTGGATGGTGATGGCGAGATCGAAGTCACTTTACCGGATCAAACACAATTTTTAGGAGAATAAATCAATTTGATAATATGCAGATATGCCAATTTGCTAAGGAGAGCACTTTATCATTATCACATCGGCAGATCTGCACAACTGCACATTAGTTATGACACATTTTGAACCACCGATCCATTGGAATGATCATGAAGACATCGCTCAAAAATTGTATGAACGTTTTGGCGATGATTTTAATGAAGGAAAGATCTATCGTGTCCGCTTCACCGACTTACTGGAGTGGGTACTCCAAATTCCCAACTTTGAAGGCAAGAGAGAAGAAAGTAATGAAGGTCATTTGGAAATGATCCAGAGCGCCTGGGTATATGAATGGCGGGATAATCAGAAGTGATACAGTAAAAAGTCAAAAGTTAAAATGTAAAAACCAATTTTGCGGCAAGCTTTTTTTAATTTTGACTTTTGCATTTTGAATTTTATTTATGATCAACCTTCTCGACCAGTTTAAAAAAATCACCACTTTCATTTTTGATGTTGACGGCGTTTTGACCGATGGCACATTGCTGCTATTGGAAAATGGTTTACAGGCAAGGCGTATGAATATCAAAGACGGATTTGCCCTGCAATTGGCGGTGAAAACCGGTTACCGAATGTTGATCGTTTCGGGTAGCCAATCAGTGCCGGTGATGCAGCGCTTAGAAAAATTAGGGATCACCGATGTGCATATGTCTGTCTTAGATAAAAAAGCTTTGATCGAAGAATACATGTCAAAAAATAATTTGCAGGCGGGTGAAGTGTTGTATATGGGGGATGACCTTCCTGACCTTCCGGCCATGTCCGCAGTGGGATTGCCCTGTTGCCCTGCCGATGCAGCGAATGAAGTGAGACAGTCTGCTGTATATATTTCTTCTATCAATGGCGGTTATGGCTGTGTCAGGGATGTGATCGAAAAAGTATTGAAGCTGAACGATCATTGGCATTATCGTTCAGATGTGTCTTCCCGATGAACCAACTATCATCTTCTCTCTGTATCTTTCCTGAAAATTTTATTCATGAGATTGGTAGCTGCTTTTTTAAAACTGGTTCGCTTGCCTAATCTCTTTTTCATTGCGATAGCGCAGACATTATTTCAATTTTGCATTTACCGGCCATTATTCAAAGGATTCATTCCCGGAAATGATACTTCGCAATTTATTCTCATCGCTTTGGCTTCATTGCTGATAGCCGCTGCCGGATATATCATCAATGATTATTTTGATATCAACATTGATGAAGTAAATAAACCGCAACAAATGGTGATCGATAAAGTCATCAGCAGGCGCTGGGCCATTGCCTGGCATTTTATGCTAAGTACAACAGGCCTTATTCTCACTTTCCTGGCATTACCCTTTTTTCAAAAATGGTATCTCATTCTCATCAATGCCTGCTCCGTTGTGTTGCTTTGGTTTTATTCTACAACATTCAAAAGAAAATTACTGATAGGGAACCTGGTGATCTCTTTACTAACAGCATGGACTATCATGATACTTTTTTATTCCAAAGTTTCATTAATGGATGCTTTCGGCACAGAGAATACAACGGAACATAAATTTTTCCGGATCGTATTTTTGTATGCGGGTTTTGCTTTTATCAGTTCGCTGATCCGTGAAGCTGTCAAGGATATGGAAGATAGGGAAGGTGATGAAAAATATGGGTGCCGGACCATGCCCATAGTTTGGGGAATGAACGCTACAAAAATTTATGTCGCTGTCTGGCTGGCGGCGCTGATCGCTATTCTTGTGATGGTGCAGATCTATGTGCTGCAATTCCGCTGGTGGTGGCCGGCCTTGTACAGCGTCATATTGATCATAGTTCCGCTGCTATATATTTTTATAAAATTATTCAAAGCAAATTCCACTCGTGATTTTCATCTGCTGAGCCGCTGGATCAAACTGGTGATGCTCACCGGAATTTTATCAATGATCTTCTTTTATTATTACCTATGAATAAAATAATTCTGGCATCGCAATCGCCTCGTCGCAAACAATTACTGGAATGGGCGGAGATCCCTTTTGAGATCGTTGTGAAAGAAACGGATGAAACTTTTCCGGAAGGTATGAGAACTGATGAAGTAGCTATTCATATTGCAAGGAATAAAGCTTTAGCAGTTCAATCATTAGTTTCCAAAGATGCTGTTATCCTTGCTGCAGATACTATTGTCGTTTTAAAAGGTCGGATCATCGGTAAACCAAAAGACAGGGAAGAGGCGATCCGTATCCTGGCCGATCTCTCAGGACAGAAACATATCGTGATCACCGGGGTGGTTATAAAAAAAGGTGAGCAAGAAATTGCATTTGCAGATAGCACCGACGTTTATTTTCATGAATTGACCATAGATCAGATCGAATTTTATGTTCATAAATATAAACCTTTCGATAAAGCTGGAGCTTATGCTATCCAGGAATGGATCGGAGTTGTGGGTATCAAATCCGTCACCGGCGATTTTTACAATGTGATGGGTTTACCAGTCAGCAGGGTGGTGAAGGAGTTGAAAAAGCTGACAAGTTAATTAGATACAGGGTTAATTAGAAACCTGGAGCTGATTTGAAAATTACTTATTAACTTTTCAATCCATTAACCTTTCAACTTTATTCCATGACCGAACGTTTGCTTCAATTCATCTGGCAGTTTCAGTATTTTAATAAAAACGATTTGTCCACAACTGCAGATGAAAAACTTCAGATCATCATTCCCGGACTATTTAACAGCAACCAAGGACCTGATTTTTTACAGGCAACCATCAGGATCGGCACTACCAAATGGGTTGGAAATATCGAATTGCATCTAAAAACCTCTGATTGGAAAAGGCATCGCCACGAAAGAGACAAAAATTACAATAACGTTATTCTGCATGTCGTTTGGGAAAATGATACGGAAGAAAGTTCAATTCCCGTCTTTGAATTAAAAAGTAGGGTTTCTAAAATTTTATTACAGCGATACGAAGAATTGATGAACGCTTCGGGTTTTATTCCTTGTGAAAAGAATATTAGTTCAGTTCGGGATATTGTCTGGAAAAGCTGGAAAGAACGATTACTGGCAGAACGTTTACTACGCAAGGCTGCCATCGCTGAGAATTTTTTACAAGAAAATAATTATCATTGGGAAGAAACATTCTGGTGGCTATTGGCAAGAAATTTCGGGATAAAAGTGAATGCCGATGCTTTTGAGGCCGTTGCAAAAAGTATTTCCATAAATATTCTTGCCAAACATAAAAACCAAATTCATCAATTGGAAGCATTACTGCTGGGGCAAGCAGGCTTGCTGAATAATACATTTAAAGATGATTATTCATTGTTGTTACAAAGAGAGTATACATTTCTGAAGAAAAAATATTCTTTGAGACCAATTCACCAACCGGTTCATTTTTTGAGAATGCGCCCGGGAAATTTCCCGACAATTCGTCTGGCACAATTGGCAATGCTGATCCAGGGATCGGCGCATTTGTTTTCTAAAATAAAAGAAGCCGGTTCTGTAAAGCTTGTTCGGAAATGGTTTGACGTTGTTGCCAATGACTACTGGCATTATCATTATCGCTTTGAGGAGCCTTCTGCGTTTAAGAAGAAAAAATTGGGTGATGCAATGATCGATAATATTATCATCAATACCATTTGCCCGGTATTATTTGCTTATGGCAATTATCATGACGAGAATAAGTATAAAGAGAAAGCATTAAAGTGGCTGGAAGAAACGGCGGCAGAATCCAACTCCATTACCAAAGGGTTTCTGCAATTAGGAATTGAGAACAAAAACGCCTTCGATTCACAGGCATTAATAGAATTAAAGAATGAATATTGCAATAAGAAAAGATGTTTGGATTGTGCGGTTGGGAATGCGATTTTGAAGACCGGATGAATTTGTAATTATTTTTCTTATAAAATGTTTTTCAATAAGAATAAGAAACCAATAACCGGTAACAGGAAACCTGTAACTAACTAATCCCACGCTCCCCAATTCACTTTCACTTCAATATCCGGATGGATGCTTTTAAAAACCGGGCAGTTCATAGCAGTGTTGATCAAAATGGCTTTTGATTTTTCATCGATGGTTTTTAAACTATCCGGAATATGATAGGTCAATTCAATGCCGCTTACACGTCGTGGGTCTGCTTTCATTATTTTAAGAACATCAATTTTAATTCCATCTATGTCAAAACCAAGGGAATTCCGTGCTTTGATACCCATCACTGTAAGCATACAGGTAGCCAGGGAAGTTGCCAACAGATCGGTAGGAGAAAAGCGTTCGCCTTTACCGTTGTTGTCAGTCGGGGCATCAGTTTCAAATGAAGACCCGCTTTTCAAATGTGTACAGATCGTTCTTAACTCGGCATTATAAATAACAGAAGATGTCATTATCAATTTTTGCCCTAAATTTACGTTACTAATAGCATCAAACAGTATCTCGTGAAGAAAGTTAGCCTCCTTTTTATCGTAACCATGATCGCCGGCATTGTCATTGGACAAGATGCCCAACCATCAAAACAAAGTGACAAGAACTCCAAAAAAGAAGCCCGACGCCAAAAGGTCAATACATTGATCCGGCAAGCTGAGGAAGGTCAGCTTGTGTATTCCAATCAAAGTATTTTCGGCATACAACTCCGCACCAATGGTTACGGCGGATTTTATGAGTTTGGAAAAATGAGGACTCCCCGCAAAACAACAATATACCGCATAGATATAAATGAAACAAAAAGCCAGAAAGAAGAAAAACTTCCGAATGGAGGAGTATTTTTTGGAAATCCATTCATCTATGGAAAGATCAATCATTTTTATCCTGTAACTCTTGGCATCGGCCAGCAATATATTTTGGGACAAAAAGGAAATAAGAATGGCGTTGCAGTTTCCGCAATTTATACTGCAGGAGTAGCGCTGGGATTGTTGCGGCCATATTATCTCCAGGTACGTACGATGACAGGAAATGACACGACAATAAAATACACTCAATCCGACAGTTTATTGTTTTTGGGGCCAAATATCATTGGAGGTGGAGGATTTGGAAAGGGATGGAGTGAGATCAAAGTCCGGCCGGGTGGATTTGTGAAAGCTGCCCTGCGCTTTGACTATGGCCGATTCAATGAGGTTGTGTCCGGAATTGAAGCAGGAGTGAGCCTGGAATTTTATGCACAAAAAATTCAAATCATGCTTTATCAAAAAGATAAACGACTTTTCTTCCAGGGTTATATTTCACTGGACTTTGGACGACGAAAATAAACCGGTAATTTTGCAGAATGAGTGAATTTCTTCCTGAGGCTGCACCGGAAACTAAAATAAAAAAACCCGATTGGTTGCGGGTGAAACTTCCGATTGGTGAAAGTTACAAGCATGTCCGTGGTTTAGTTGATAATTACAAATTACATACGATCTGCGAAAGCGGCAATTGTCCCAATATGGGCGAATGCTGGGGTGCCGGTACTGCCACATTCATGATTTTGGGAAATGTGTGTACCCGCAGTTGTGGTTTTTGCTCAGTAGCTACCGGTCGTCCTGAGCCTGTTGATTGGGACGAACCACAGCGTGTTGCTGAAGCTATTCATCTGATGAAAGTGAAACATGCGGTGATCACTTCTGTTGACAGAGATGAGTTGGCCGATGGTGGCTCTATCATTTGGCATAATACAATCAAAGCTGTGAAATCATTGAACCCGGAAACAACTTTAGAAACATTGATCCCTGATTTCAAAGGAAAGAAAGAAGATATTCAACGTGTGATTGATGCAGCTCCGGAAGTGGTAAGTCATAATATTGAAACAGTGGAACGTCTGACCAAACAAGTTCGCATCCAGGCGAAATATTGGCGCAGCATGGAAGTGATCCGCTTATTGAAACAAGGTGGTATGAGAACCAAGAGCGGCATCATGCTTGGCCTGGGAGAGAAAAAAGAAGAAGTGATTCAAACGATAACGGATCTGAGAGATAATGGTTGCGATGTTATTACATTGGGTCAATATCTTCAACCAACAAAAAAACATTTGCCAGTGCTTCGATTTGTACATCCTGATGAATTTGCAGAATATCGTGAGATCGGTTACCAACTCGGGTTGGATTATGTGGAAAGCGGCCCATTGGTACGCTCTTCGTATCACAGCGAACGACATGTTTTTGCAGGATTGGGAAGACAAGAATGGGAAAGCAATAAGTCAGGAGTCGTTAGTCAATAGCCAGGAATTATGAAAAAGATCTTCTTCGCAATTTTTAATTATTCATTATTAATTTTTAATTCCACTGTTGCTTTCGCTCAAATAAAATGGACGAATGTCGATTCACTTTATCAGCCTTTACCGCAATCGGTTCATATTTATCTTACCAATGAAAAAATTGACTCAGGAAATTTCCGGGCTTATTATATTGAAGCCGACCTGAAAGATAAAAAGTTGGAATTTACAGTTGATACAGCGTTGAATCGCAGGGTAACACCCAAAAATTTTTATGAAAAAAGCGGCCATCCATTAGTGATCAGCAATTGTTCTTTCTTTTCATTTCAAACCAATCGAAATGTAAATGTATTGATCAAAGAGGGCAAAATGATCTCGTACGATACTCAGTTTGTAAAAGGAAAAGGCAAGGATTCGCTCTTACATTTTTTTACATTGAGAAGTGCTATTGGCATTAATAAAAAAAGAGATGCTGATATTGTATGGACTGCTGAAGATTCATCCATGAAATTCCCGGCCGCATTTGAATCGCCGGAAAAACCTTTGGCGCTAAAAGAAAATTTTACAAGAAGCAGAAACTACCTCGAAGATTCAGACATACAAGAATATCTGAAAAAAAATGCAGGCAAAAGAATTTCTAAATGGAAAATGGAAACTGCGATCGGCGGCGGGCCTGTCTTGGTACAAAATGGAGAAGTCAATATTTCAAATAACGAAGAAATGATGTTTGCAGGAAAAGCTTTGTATGATAAACATCCCAGAACTGCGATAGGCTATACACAAAGTGGAAAATTGATCCTTTTAGTGATCGAGGGCAGAAATCCGAATGCAACAGGTTCCAACTTAATAGAAGAAGCCAAAATTCTTAAAGATATCGGTTGCTGGGAGGCAATGAACTTGGATGGTGGCGGCAGCAGTTATATGCTGGTTAATGGCAAACCCACGATCAAACCATCGGACATATCCGGACAAAGGGCAGTACCTGCCGTGTTCATGATCCGGAAGAAATAGTAGAATTTTTTTCTAATTCCCACACAAGAGCACTTGCACCCAGTATGGCTGCATCGGCTTCTTTTAATTCTGAAAAGATCAACCGCACTTTATTTTGAAAGATCGGCAATAGATTTTTTTCCATGTTTTCCTTAGTTGGTTTCATGATCAGGTCTCCGGCTTTAATGACACCACCAAATAAAATGATTGCCTCTGGTGATGAGAACATTACAAAATTGGCTAACGCTTCACCCAATATCTGGCCGGTGAATTGATATACTTCATTCGCCATTTTATCTCCCTTCATGGCACATTCCGACACGATCCTTGAATTGATCTCTTCACGGCTGTATTGCCGCATCAAACTTTCTTCTTTGGGATTTTCATCCAGCATTTCGTTAGCAGTAATAGCAATTCCGGTTGCCGAAGTATAACTTTCCAATGAACCATACCGACCGGTGCCCCAATGTTTGCGTCCGCCGGGACGAATGGTAGTATGACCCAATTCCCCGGCAAAACCATCATGACCATAGACCACATGACCATTTACAACAATACCGCTTCCGACACCGGTTCCCAATGTGATCATGATAAAATCTTTCATTCCCCTTGCAGCACCGTAAGTCATTTCACCAATTGCTGCGGCTTTCGCATCATTATTAATAATAGAAGGAAGTTTGAATTTTTTTGTAACCAGGTCACATAAATGAATGACGCCTTTCCATCTCAAATTGGGAGCGTATTCAATCGTGCCACGAAAAGGATTCCCATTTGGAGCGCCGATGCCAATTCCTTCAATGATAGAATCAGCCGGAAGTTCGTCCATTAATGGCTTGACGTGATCATAGAGTCCATCAACAAAAAGTTCGGGAGTAGAAAATGTTTCTGTTTTCATTTCACCCTGGTGCAAAATTTCTCCCCGGTGATTCACCACACCGTATTTGGTATTGGTGCCGCCGATATCAACCCCGATTGCCAGGTTTTGAAGTGCAGCAATTTTTTCAGTCGCCATCTTGAAAATATTTTAAATCCGGTTTTTGAAAAATCAACAAATGATTCAAACAGGAAAGCATTTTTACCGGAACCCGAAGTTAATGAGCTCCTGATTTACTCAACTCATCCAGATCGATACCCTGGTTTTTAAGATCAGCTTTTGCCCTGATGGCATAATAGATCAGGTATGCAAAACAGCCAATACCAACTATATATGATAAACTAATTCCCAATAGGTGATCGGATGCAAGCCATCCTTGCAAAACGCTGATAAATCCACCACCCATGATCATAAATATCAGGAGATTTGACCCTTCACTGGTATGCTTTCCAAGGCCCGAAATGGATAAAGTAAAAATGCACGGCCATAACGTAGAACAAAAAAGCCCGACACTGCAAATAGCAAATACACCGATCCTGTGATCGGGTGAAAGTATTGCTATTAGCAGGGCAACTATTCCGCAAATACTAAATATCACTAATTGCCTTGCAGGGTTTCCTTTGCTGAGCAGGTTTGCAATGATAAGTACAATGATCACCGCAGCGTACACATAAAAGTTGTTTAGTGCATGCCCGGTGAGGTATGTAACGGTCAGGTAAACTGCGAATGCAAGGTATGGCATCAGAAACTGCAGGATCTTTTTCGTCCGTTCTGAAAAACCAAGCGCCTCTGCCGAAGATGTCCAACGTCCGATCATAAGGCTTGCCCAGAATAAGGAAATATAAGGTGCGGTGCCACTTGCAGGAATGCTAAGTTTTTGCCGCATGAATTCCGGCAAGTTTGCAGATGTGCTAACTTCCACACCAACATAAATGAAAATGGCAAACATTCCGAATAGCAATTGCGGATATTTGGTAGGGGAACCCTTGTCAACCCAGTTAGATTTAGATTCCACCAGTTCTTCTGTATTGCTCATTAGTTTATTTGGTACAGATGAAAAATAAAATATTACAGCAACAACCACAAAAGCAGCCCCGAGAATTAAATACGGCACTTTTACTACGCTTAGTGAAGAGATCACAGCTGTGGTCAATGAACCAAATATTGCCAGTTTTACCAATAACGGTCCAATAGTGGTGCCGAAGTTGTTGACACCTCCGGCCATGCTCAAACGTTGAGAACCGGTGCTGGCACTTCCCATATTAATTGCCATTGGATTGGCGGCTGTTTGCTGCAGCGAAAATCCAAGGCCGATTGTGAAATAACCTGAAATAAATAATGGAAAAGATTCTGAACTTGCAGCTGGAATAAAAAGAAGAGTGCCTAAGGCTGAAACGAGTAAACCGATACTGATCCCGTTTTTATATCCAATTCTATTCAAAAGGTCTTCGCCGATAGCCTTGCTGATAAGTAGATACAGAATAGAACCAACGGAATATGCAACATAAAATGCAAACGAAACCATTTGAGCCTGTACCTGTGTCAGCTGCAATTTTTCTTTAAAGACCGGGATCAGGATATCATTACTGGCTGCCACAAAGCCCCAGAAAAAAAATACACTGATCAACGTTCCAAACTGGCTCCATTTTGTCTTTTGTTCCATACTGTGGTTTTAGATGAACGAATGGTAAATTTTTTATAAAAATAAAATCAAAGAATAAGGCGAAAATGCATAACAACTGATATGTCCGGATTTTTAAACCTTGTATTTCAACATTTGTTATAAAATATGGCAGCAGTGTTTCTTTTTGAGAAATGAAAATAAAAATAAATTGGATAGCAAGCTAATATTTCTGCTGTAGGTGCACATAAAAAAAATCACTTACTTTGGAATAGTCATAAAAATTCTAGAATAGAATGGAGATCGTTCATGTAGCTGCAGAATGTTACCCGGTTGCCAAAGCCGGTGGTTTGGGTGATGTAGTGGGAGCATTGCCGAAATACCAGGCAGAATTGGGCCATGTTACCAAAGTGGTAATACCAATGTATCGTACCAAGTTCCTGTACGAAAATCAATGGGAACTGGTGCATGAAGGCGGGCAAAACCTGGGACCACATTGGTTTCATTATAGTGTCATCAAAGAAAAAAATAATAAACTCGGATTTGATCTATACCTGATCGATATAAACGGATTGCTGGACCGGGAAAAAATTTATGGGTACGAAGATGATAACGAACGATTCGTTGCTTTTCAAATCGCTTTTTGCGATTGGCTCAGCAAATGGGGACATAAACCTGATGTGATCCATTGTCACGATCATCATACCGGCCTGATCCCATTCATGGTGAAATTCTGTTTTGCTTTCAGTCAAAAATTAGCTGATGTGCCAACAGTTTTTACAGTTCATAATGCGCAATACCAGGGATGGATGGGTTGGGATAAATATTATTTTATACCGGCGTATGATTCATGGAAATGGGGACTGCTGGATTGGAATAATACCATTAATCCATTGGCATCTGCAATAAAGTGTGCATGGAAAGTAACGACTGTAAGTAACAGTTACATGAGTGAGCTCCGTTATTCAGCAAATGGATTGGAGAATTTGTTTGAATACGAAAGAGGAAAAAGCTTGGGCATTTTAAATGGAATTGACACACAGATATGGGATCCGCAAACGGATAACTATATCATAAAAAATTATGACCGGGGATTAGTAGAGAACGGGAAAAAGAAAAACAAAAAAGAACTATGCGGACAATTTGACCTTGATGTAGAAAAGCCATTGATCGTTTTTATAGGAAGATTAGTAGGAGAAAAAGCGGCAGATCTTTTACCTGATGCAATCAGCCAATCTATTTACCAGCACCATGGCAAAGCCAATTTCTTAGTATTAGGTTCCGGCGACCCGAAGATCGAAGGGCAATTAGATCACATGAAACACCAGTTCGGCGGATATTTCAATTCTTATATTGGTTACAGCGAATCACTAAGCCACCTGATGTATGCAGGTGCAGATTTCTTATTAATGCCAAGCCGGGTGGAGCCTTGCGGATTAAATCAAATGTATGCGCTGCGATATGGTACTGTGCCCATGGTGCGAAGTGTAGGTGGCTTGCAGGATACTATTACAGACTTTGGCGATCCAAACGGTTTCGGTATTCGTTTCAACCAGCCCAGCGTATGGGATATTACATATTCAGTTGGGCGGGCCATCGATCTGTACCAAAACAAGCAGGAATTATATCACTGGATGCGCAGCCATATGATGACATTGGATCATTCATGGGACACTGCTGCAAAAGAATACATTGAATTATACCAATCACTGAAATAAGGAACTGCAAATTTATTTTTCAGTTAAGAAAACGAAATAATTATGGTGAAGTAGTTTATTTGTTGCTTTAAAACTTAACTTTATAGCAATACAATAATTTTTTATTCTAAATTATTTCTATCGTGGCCAGAAGTATTGTAGCTGTTATTTTAGGAGGTGGGGCAGGATCCCGTTTATATCCGCTCACTGCGAGCCGGTCCAAACCGGCTGTTCCCATTGGAGGAAAATATCGCCTGGTTGATATTCCTATTTCCAACTGCCTGCATTGCGGAATTGGCCGCATGTTTGTATTCACCCAGTTTAATTCAGCCTCACTTAACAGGCATATTAAAAACACATACCATTTTAGTGCATTCAGTTCTGCATTTGTAGATATATTGGCTGCGGAACAAACTCCTGATAATCCAACCTGGTTCCAGGGCACCGCAGATGCAGTGCGGCAGGGATTACGACATATTAATCCATTTCCCAGTGAATATGTCCTGATCCTTTCCGGCGATCAATTATACCAGATGGATTTTAATGCCATGCTGGATACTCATGTAAATTCCGGAGCAGACATCTCCATTGCTACCATTCCTGTTGCAGAAAAAGATGCTTCTGATTTTGGGATCATGAAAAAAAATGAAGAAGGATTCATTACGTCATTCATTGAAAAACCAAAGAATGATGTTTTGGTAGATTGGGTTAGCGATACCGGGGAAGAAATGCGCCAGGCCGGGAAAGTATACCTTGCCTCGATGGGCATTTATATTTTCAACAGGAAATTACTTACGGATATTTTATTACATGAAAAACCCGGAGCAACAGATTTCGGAAAAGAGATCATTCCCCAGGCGCTTGCCAAATACAAAGTGGCCAGCTATCAATACGAAGGCTATTGGACCGATATCGGAAATATTCATTCATTTTTTGAAGCTAATCTCGGTTTGACGAAAGACATCCCCGAATTCAATCTTTTTGATATCAATAAAACAATTTATACAAGGCCCCGTATGCTGCCGCCGAGTAAAATAAATGGCACTACATTGGAAAAAGTATTGATCGCTGAAGGATCAATAATCCATGCATTGCGAATTGAGAATAGTGTTATCGGCATTCGTTCCAGGATCGGGTTGGGTACAACTCTGATCAACACCTATGTGATGGGTAATGATTCATACGAAACACTGGAAGATATTGCAAGAGCTCAACAAAACCACCTGCCGTTAATGGGTGTCGGCAGTCATTGCTATATCAGTAATGCGATCATTGATAAAGATTGCCGCATCGGTAATGATGTACGTATCAACGGCGGGCCGCATTTGGAAAATACTGATCATCCGCTTTACACCATCAAAGATGGAATTGTAGTGGTGAAAAAAGGCTCGGTCATTCCTGACGGCTTTGCCATCTGACAATAAAATTGCATTCGAAAATTTTTGTCCTGGGAAAATGTGTACTTTATACATAAAGTTACTATCTTCCATTTCCGTCATTGGTATTTAACGATTGCCTATGTCCACAGCTTATACAGGTATTAAACCAAAACTCACTCTTGGCCAGATCATCAATATGAGTGTTGGATTTTTTGGTATCCAGTTCGGATGGGATCTTCAGCGAGCGAACATGGGACGTATTTATGAGAATCTTGGAGCCCACCCCGATCAAATACCCCTTTTATTTTTAGCAGCGCCACTTACCGGACTTTTAGTACAACCGGTCATCGGTTACATGAGCGACAGGACCTGGCATCCGAAATGGGGGAGAAGAAGACCTTATTTCATGATCGGTGCTATTCTCAGTTCGATCGCTCTTGTCTTTATGCCGCATAGCGGCACTTTGTTCATGGCAGCAGGACTCCTTTGGGTGATGGATGTTTTCGGAAATGTTTCGATGGAACCTTTCAGAGCATTTGTAACTGATAAACTGCCCGATTCGCAGGTAAACCGTGGATTTATCATGCAAAGTTTTATGATCGGTCTGGGTGGCAGTATCGCTTCAGCATTACCGTGGATATTTAAAAATATTTTTCATTTTCAAAATACGGCGGCACAGGGAGAAATCCCTGAAAATGTAAAGCTTTCCTTTTATACCGGGGCTTTCTTTTTTCTTTCGGCAGTATTTTACACAGTGCTTACTTCAAAAGAATATCCGCCTTCAGATCTTAGCTATAAGGATAAAGTAAAAGAATCCAATAAAGGTTTTGGCGGAGGAGTAAAAGAAATTTTTAGTGCGTTGGTAAATATGCCAAAGAGAATGAGGATCGTTTCACTCATACAGTTTTTTACATGGCCCGGACTTTTTTTGATGTGGTTTTATTATACCACTGCTGTTGCTGTAAATGTTTTTCATGGAAAAGATGCTAACGATCCTGTATATGCCGGCGGAGCTGATTTTGGAAGCCTGACATTGGCGTATTACAGTGTCGTTACATTTCTATTTGCTTTGATATTACCTGTCATTGCTGATAAATTGGGAAGAAAACTGACTCATTCACTTTGTTTGATCTGCGGCGGCATTGGACTGATCAGCGTAAGTTGGGTGACGAATAAATATATGCTCTATGGCTGTATGACCTGCGTTGGTATTGCATGGGCAAGTATCTTATCAATGCCGTATGCTATGTTAAGCGGTTCGTTGCCGAAAGATAAAGTCGGGATTTACATGGGTATTTTTAATTTCTTTATAGTGTTGCCTGAAATTATTGCTTCACTTGGTTTTGGCTGGTTGATGAAAAATGTATTGAACAATGATCGCCTGCTGGCTGTGGAAGTTGGCGGCGGTTTAATGATATTGGCAGCACTGATCTGTTACATTTTCATTAAAGAAAAAAAGCTACCAACGGAAGATGATACAATAACGTCCACTCTTGAAATTCGTGAAGAACGTTCAGTATAATAGTATGAAAAAAATATTCCTCTTTGCGCTTTGCCTGTTCCTGCTCGGCAAAACATTTTCTCAAAATGAAAAAGCAGATGTTTATCCAACCAATTGGTGGGTAGGCATGAAATGGAATCATGTGCAATTGTTGGTGCACAGCCCCGATCTGAAAACATCCGTGCAAAATGTAGAACTTCACTATCCGGGTGTGCAGCTAGTAAAAGTAAACCGTGTAGAAAGTCCCAATTATCTTTTCTTAGATCTGAATATTGCTGCTACTGCGAAGCCGGGTATAGTCAAAATAAAATTCAACCGGATCAATGATCAACCGCTTTGGATAAATTATGAATTGAAGTCAAAAAATAAAGAAGATGGGAAATCAAGGGTGCAGGGCGTCACTTCAAAAGATCTGATTTATTTATTGATGCCTGATCGTTTTGCCAACGGCGATACCAGCAACGATTTTTTTGCAGATATGCGAGATACTGTTCATGACATCAAAAATCCATTTGACCGGCACGGTGGCGATCTGCAGGGAGTGATCGATCACCTGGATTATTTAAAAGATCTCGGCATTACTACGATCTGGATGACGCCGGTGAATGAAAATGATATGGCACGAACAAAGGAAGGCGGATCTTCCCGCAGCACATATCATGGCTATGCGATCACCGATCAATACAATGTGGACAAGAGATTTGGCGGTAATGCGATGTATAAAAAAATGGTGGAAGCTTCGCATGACAAAGGATTAAAAGTGATCCAGGACGCCGTGTATAATCATGTTGGCATTGATCATTGGTTTATCCGTGATATGCCAATGAAAGATTGGGTGAATCAGTGGCCGAAATACACCAATAGTTCTTACCGTGATATGCCGCTGCTTGATCCTTATGCATCGAAATATGATAAAGAACATTCAGTGAATGGATGGTTCACACCTTTTATGCCGGATCTGAATCAGCGTAATCCCTACGTCTCAAATTTTTTGATACAATATGCGATCTGGGCTACAGAAGAATTTGGGATCGACGGATGGAGAG
>DASZPW010000032.1:0-2211 GCA_035550155.1 Chitinophagaceae bacterium
AACAGGAGGCGGTGGCGGCACTGGACCTGGGGGTTCAGGAAACAATCAACCCGGTGTTGTCACGGCCGGTGAATGGAATGATCTTGACCACTGGGACTTCTGGAAAAAGATTATCAACGACACGACCTTTTCTCCGGCCAAAGGATATTGGGGATTTGATCCGTCAAAACGCTTCAGTTTCATAATTAAAGATCAGGGCGGAACTCCCGTTGAAGATTGTTACATCGCGCTAAAAAATTCGTCAGGAGCCCTGTGGGAAACCCGAAGTGACAATTCTGGAAAAGCGGAATTATGGGCCGGTCTGTTCAGCGAAAGTGAAAACCCTTCCGAAGTTATCGTTAGTTACAATAATCAAAATTTTAACTTTAATTCAATTCATGAAATATCCCAGGGGCCAAATCAAATCACACTTCCGTTGTCTGATAACGATCGCCAGCAAATTGATGTGATGTTTGTGGTGGATGCCACGGGTTCTATGGGGGATGAACTGGAGTATCTGAAAGTTGAATTGAACGATGTTCTCAACCGTGCTGCTCAAAACGTGGACACACAACTCCGCAGCGCATCTGTTTTCTATCGCGATGAGGGAGATGCCTATGTGACGAGGGTGTCACCATTTACGTTTGATATTGAAACAACGGTGAACTTTGTTAAGGCACAGTCAGCGGAAGGAGGCGGAGACTGGCCTGAAGCTGTTCACTCAGCATTGGCAGATGCCCTTCAGCAACAAACATGGTCAGCGAACGCCAAAGCAAGATTATTGTTTTTATTGCTTGACGCGCCACCTCACGAAACAGAATCGATAAAAGCTGAAATAAAACAATATGCAAAACTTGCTGCAAAAAAAGGAATTAAAATCATTCCTGTAACCGCAAGTGGAATTGACAAAACCACAGAATTTCTCATGCGCTTTTTATCGGTTTCCACCAACGGCACCTATGTTTTTATCACCAACGACAGCGGTATCGGAAATGAGCACCTGCAGGCAACGGTAGGTGAATATGAAGTTGAGTTCCTGAACGACCTGATGGTCCGGCTCATACAGAAATATTCGAAATAGAAATATTCAACGGATTCGGCCGTGATAACCAGTTTCTAGATTTTATTATGCGAACCATCGCAGTAAGGAATATTTTTTGTCTTTTTGCACACACATAGCCACACTTTTCTGGCGGTAATTACGGAAAATATTTTTGGTTCGAGTCCGGTTCCGTGGTGTGAGTTATCGCAAAAAGGCTGGCTTTTTGAAAGTCCGCACTGGCACCACTTGTAAGTTCTGCCGGGTTCCAGTGTAATTTCCGCAGGCCCTGTTTTCGGTTTGTCCATTCGTTTTATAATTTGATGCCCACCGGCTACAAAGGTTACAATGCCATTAAACCACCGTCCATCCCGGAAAAATCAGTCCCTAAATTACCTTAACTATTCAGAATGTTTTCAGATTTCTTTTGTTTCTTGCGTTGCAAATGAGACAGGTCAACGCTTTAATTCTTTTGGTTATTTTCATCTCAAGCAGCACAGAACTGCACCAGTTATTGAGGCTGCCTGTTTTATTTTCGCATTACCAGGAGCACAAACAGGATGATGAAAAAACGGGTTTTGCCGATTTTATAGTTTTTCACTATTTCAACGGTGACATCACGGACGGAGATTCCACTCATGATGACCTGCCTTTTACGGAAAATCACGCGGAAGCGCTTCATATAACAGTTGCTGTACTTCCGGCCGACCTGGCAGGGGAGTCGTTTATTTTGTTTAATCCGGAATCAGCCAAAGGTATTTACCAACCGCAATTGTTTCCTTCCTCCGTTTTGCCTGCGATCTGGCAGCCACCAAAAGTTTAAAACCCGTAGCTTATCCGGTTGAAATAACCACCCTGAAACGAATTGCTCCGGTAATAACAGGTTCGATTCAAACATGGATTGGTTATCCCGAAGTTCATTAACTTAGCTCGCACACGGGGTAAAATTGTGAACAAAATAATCAGGCTTTTAACCCATAATTTAAATGAGATTGCCTCATGCTCAATTCGATCATCCAATTCTCAATTCGCAATAAACTTATTGTCGGCTTATTTATTCTTGCGCTCATCGTCTGGGGAAGTTATTCAGCTACCCAACTCCCGATCGATGCCGTTCCTGACATTACAAACAACCAGGTTCAGATCCTGACAATAGCGCCCTCTCACTCAGCACCGGATATTGAACGACTGGT
>DASZPW010000033.1:0-8216 GCA_035550155.1 Chitinophagaceae bacterium
GAAAAGGAGTTTTTGTATATACGGGTTTAGTTTTTTTCAGAGAATTACCTGCGGGTATCCCGGGGGCTTACCGACTCATGGCAAATATCATTGCGCTGAATAGAAAAAAAGGATTTTAGAATGGCAACAGAACGAAAACCAGATATAAGAAGGGGAGAAGTGTCTTTTATTTTTGCGATCATACTGGGGTTGGCGCTTGGAATTTTTATCCGCCGGATAAAAATTGGTGTATTGTTCGGTTTGGCCCTTGGCCTGGTGATCGTCTTCCTCGGGTTGCTGCGTTCGCCCAGAAAATAATTATGTCACAACAGGACGATAATAAGATCCCATTGTTCAAAAGCTGGAACCATTGGTATTATTTGGTCATAGCGGTTTTGATAGTGCTTATCGTTTTCTTTTATTTCTTCACTAAAAAATTCTCATGAATCCGGTTGACTGGATAGTACTCATATTGACGCTACTCTGTACTATCGTTTACGGATTATACAGGAGTCGCACTACACATAACCTCGATGGTTATTTTTTGTCCAATCGCAGTATGCATTGGGGATTGGTATTACTGAGCATCATGGGCACACAAGCCAGCGCCATTACTTTTATTTCTGCACCGGGCCAGGCTTATACGGATGGAATGCGTTTTGTTCAATATTATTTTGGTTTGCCGCTTGCGATGGTAGTTATCTGTATCTCATTTGTCCCGATTTTTAGCAAACTGAAAGTGTACACGGCTTACGAATATTTAGAAAATCGGTTTGATGGAAAAACAAGAACGCTGACCTCATTTTTATTTTTATTATCGAGAGGATTATCTACCGGCATCAGTGTCTTTGCTCCATCTATTATTCTTTCTTCATTGCTTGGCTGGAATATTTACTGGACAAATATTTTTCTAGGTGGATTACTGATCATTTATACGATGAGCGGTGGCGCCAAAGCCGTAGCTTATACGCAGCAACTACAGTTGGCTATTATTTTTATCGGGATGTTCCTGGCAGCTTACATGGTCGTGAATATGCTTCCCAAAAATGTTGGCTTTTTGGATGCATTGCATGTGAGCGGAAAATTGGGAAAATTGAATGTGATCACAACAGGTGTTGGTAAAAAAGGATTCGACTGGAGCGATCAATATAATTTATGGAGTGGAATTATCGGTGGATTTTTTCTTGCTCTTTCTTACTTCGGAACGGATCAATCGCAGGTGGGCAGATACCTTACTGCCAGTTCGGTCACTCAAAGCCGGATCGGGTTGCTCATGAACGGCCTGGTAAAAGTGCCAATGCAATTCTTGATCTTGCTTATTGGCGCATTGGTATTTACTTTTTATCAGTTCAACAAAGCGCCGATATTTTTTAATCATTCGCAGATCGCAAAGATTGAAAGTTCTCCGCTCAAAGATTCTTTTTATTTGGCCCGGAACGCTTTTGATACATTGTCTGGTCAAAAACAAAAAGCGGTGATCGCATTCTCGGAAGCGTTGCATTCAGGAGACAAACAACAGGAAGTGTCCACGACAAAAGAATTGCTTTTACTGCAGAAACGTTCCGATAGTTTAAGAAATAAAGTAAAAGGATGGATCGGTTCAAAACAAGTGGGCGGTGATGGAAATGATACGAATTATATTTTTCTTCGTTTCGTGATGGATTATTTGCCGCGGGGGTTAATTGGTTTGTTGATTGCTATTATTTTTCTTGCATCGTGGGGAAGTATTGCTGCGGCTATTAATTCCCTTGCATCCTGCAGCATGGTAGATTTTCATAAACGGTTTACCAGGAAAAAAGAGACCGGCGAAGATCAATATTATCTTTCCAAATGGTACACTCTCGCCTGGGGTATTTTTTGTATTGTGGTGGCCATGTTCACATATAATGTCGGCAATAGTCTGATCGAAGCGGTGAATGTGTTAGGCTCTTTGTTTTACGGAGTGATTCTCGGTGTGTTCCTTGTGGCATTTTTTTTCAAAAATATCAAAAGTGGTTCGGCTGTATTTTGGGCAGCATTACTTGGAGAATCGATCGTATTATTGGTATTTATATTGGCAAAATACAAGGTGATCTCATTAGGCTTTCTCTGGCTCAATCCTATCGGTGCCTTTGCAGTGATTGGGTTTGCATTGTTGTTGAATCAGTTTTTCAACAGAAAACTAAAAGTGGTTTAATAACTATTTTGATTTTGCCTGAAATATTTTGATAAAGAAAAATGGCAAAGCCGAAACTTTGCCATTTAAAATCATTCATTGTAACTATTCTTTCTAATTTGAAATGATCTCTTTCAATGCCGCCACTTCACCGGCAGTAGTCCATTCTGTCAATGGATCGTACCAGATAGGTGTTTGAGCGGTAATATTTTTATCTTTTAACTGATCCAGTTTGAAAGGGCCTTGCCTGGTGCCATTAGCATCCGTAAAAAAATAAAATTTATTTTTCCATTCTGACATTTTTGCTTTGACTGCGTCAATGATTTTTTTCAAAGCGGGCACTTCTCCTGCTGTGGTCCAGTTCGGAAGCGGATCATACCAAACAGAGGTTGCTTCGGTGATATTTTTATCTTCCAATTGTTTTAAAGTAAGTGGGCCTTCTTGCGTTCCGTTGCTGTCAGCTATGAAAAATTGTTTTTTGCTCCAGTCATCTGTATGAGTAGAGGAGGAAGCAACAGTTGCTGTAGTAACGTTTGTGTTTTCAATGATACTTTTCAATGCGGGTACTTGTCCTGCTGTGGTCCAGTTGGGAAGCGGGTCATGCCAGACTTGAGTTTGTGCATTGATATTTTTACCGCCAAGCTGATTCAATTTGAAAGGGCCTTGCTGTGTTCCTGCTCCGTCCAGATAATAAAAATCAACAGCGTTCCAATCTGTTTGCGTGGCATGAGTGGTTGATGATGAAATACCGACAGTAGCAGCTGAACTAATGATACTTTTCAAAGCCGGCACTTCACCTGCAGTGGTCCAATTCGGTAAGGGATCATACCAGACATGTGTTTGAGCGGTGACATTTTTTCCGGCAAGTTGATGGAGCTTAAATGGTCCTTGTTGTGTACCTGCGCTATCTGTGTAATAGAAATCTTTGTTGTTCCAGTCTGTTTGTGGCGCCTGCGTAACTGTAGAAAGGATATTTTTCAAAGCGGGCACTTCTCCAGCAGTGGTCCATTTCGGTAACGGGTCATACCAGACATGCGTTTGAGCGGTGATATTTTTGCCCGCCAGCTGATGTAATTTAAAAGGGCCTTGCTGGGCTCCGCCATTATCAGCAAAATAAAAATCTTTACTATTCCAATCTTCCTGTGCGGGTGCGGGGATATTTCCGGGAACTGGCGCAGCCGCATTGCTAAAGAGTGTTTGTAATTCCGGAATTTCTCCGGCAGGTTTCCATTGTGGTATAGCATCAAACCAAACAGATGTCTTTGGCGTAATGTTATAGGTTCTTAATTCATCAAGAGTAAACGGCCCATGTTGGGTGGTGCCGTCAAAGAAATAATATTTTTTCATACCTGGTGGGTTTTTGTAGGATTTCAAATATAGATTTATTTTTTTTAATCCATCCAGGAAGCTGGTTAATAAAAATTAAATTTAGATCTGATCACTGCCATGTAAAAAAAATGTTGGCAGTAGCGCCAACATTTTTATAGAAATATCAATAAGTTCTTAAGAGATCAAAACTACTTATTCAATTCCGCCAGCAATTTTTCATTTAACCGAACATAATCATCATTTTTTGCTTCTTTGGCAAGCGCCATGGATTTTTTAGCAGCAGCTTTTGCTTCTTCTTTCTTACCGAGTTTGGCAAGACAGTTTGCCTGCTGGTGAATTATAAAGTATGCAGTAGGCTGCAGTTCCGCTGCTTTGTTGAACCATGTAAGCGCCTGGTTCAGGTCTTTTCCATTGTTCATGTAATACATAGCTGCCTGGAAATACGGACGGGTATCGCCTTCTACTGTTCGTTTGATGTCAGCCATTATTTTTGAATCAATATCAGTGGTCACATCAAACCCCGCATATTGATTGTCCCATACCAAACCTATTGTGCAACTGTTATCTTTTATATTATATACATTGATGGTAAATGTTTCTTCGGAATAGGGAAGTGTATAAGGTTTCACATTCACCCGTACCACATCTTCTTCGGGTTTATAAGCTGCAGGGCTGGTTACATCCGTTTGATTGCTGATGATGATCGTCCAGTTATCCTTATCGGGAATCGTCAACAATCCATAAGTGCCGGCTTTGACCAGCGTACCACCAATTGTAACATCATCACCAAATGTAATAGTGGTGGCACTGTTAGCGCCGGTACGCCATACTTTTCCGAATGGTACGAGGTCTCCGAAAATCTTTCTTCCTTTCACTCCGGGACGTGAATAAGATATTTCGATGGATGAAAGTGCAAAATCCTGCTTCAATGTTTGGGTAGGGCTTGGCGCTGGTGTCTTTAAAGTTTGTGCTTTGGTAAATTGAAATGAAATTGCTATGAAAGCAAATAAAAATATTTTTCGCATGACAAGTGGTTTTTAGAAGGACGAAGGTAAGGAAAGTGAAGAATGTTGCCGGTTTCCTGTTACCGGTAACTGGCAACTGGTAACAGGAAAACTTAAAGAGTAACAGAATTAAAACAAGATTGTAACCGTCGCCATACCTTTTTTCGAATTGCGTTTCCATTTCGGGCCTTCTTTGATGAGCCGGATCGCTTCTTTGTCACAGGCACTGCACAATGATTTTTCTATTTTGATATTAATTGGTTCTCCATTTTGATCTACTTCAAAGGAAAGCTCCACTTCTCCATTTGTTTCTTTCATCCGGATCGTCTCAGGTATATTCAGATTATTGGCAAGATAGGTGTCATAATTATCCCAGCCATCAATAGGTTCGGGTTGTTCTGATTTCATAGTTGATTCACCAAAGCGGCTGGCATTTGGTTTTTTCCGGCTCAGTACTACTGCATCCAGGGTTTTATCTTCATGAAGTGTCACTTTGTTATTAGTAACATCGGAGCGAATTTGAGTGACAGCATTGGCGAAACCCAATGATTGTATCCGGATATTCAATACAGAATCTGGAGAAATGAGAGTGAAATTTCCTTTTGCGTCAGCATAAGTTCCTACGCTGTCACTCGTATTGGTGATATTGGCAAAGGGCAGCGGGTTATTATTGGCATCCATCACCCTGCCACGAAAAACATTATGGTGAAGCAGATTATTCTGTTCGTTGTATCCGAACACACGATTTGTTATAGCAGAAGCAGTGCTTTTATCAAATTGACCTTTTTCTTCATCAGCATTTTTCTCCGATGAAGCTTTTAAAGAAACCATTTCATCTTTTTTGCGTTGCTCATCGGCGATTTTGGCATTCATCTCGTTGTTTGCGACAGCATCTTTATTTGATTCTTCCTTCTTCAGATTTTCTTTTGCTATTAAACCTTCCGATGGAGCTACGCTTAATGGCTCATTAGTCAAAGATTTGAATGTGACGGTGTCTGTTTTGACTTTGCTAATGCCGGAGCCTACCGATTCGTTCGTGACAGTGACCTTGCCTTCATTTTTAGTCAATGGTTTCTTTCCGGTGGTTTCGGGTTTTACATAATCATTTTCCACGATACTGTTCCTTGTAGAATCTGCGACCACCGATTCTTTTTGCGGCGCCGGTTTATTCTCCGCAATTTCTTTTGAAGTTTTGTTGAATCCGAATTGATAAACCAGGAAACCTGCACCTGCGATCAATACGATCACGGCTGCCACACGCCACCATGTAAAAGAAGTTTGTTGTTTCGTTTCGAGTGGAATGACTTTTGAAGATTCTGTTTTTTCCGATAATCTTTTATTCAATTCAGCGATATCTTCAGAAATATTTAGACCTTTTTTGGCGTAACCTTCCATCGCATCCGCAAGAAAAGGATCATCTAACGCTGCTTTTTCCAACTCATGCCTTTCTTTAGCAGGCATCAGGCCTTTGTGATATTTTTCAATATCAGCTGCTGAATAGTTTTTTATTTTTTTATCATCCGGCATAAATAAATTCAAAAGTCAGAATTAAAAAATTCACTCTCCGGTCTCCTTTCTCCCGACTCCCGTCTCATGCTTCTCCATACAAATCTTCAGGTTCCTTCTTCCGTTCTGAATAAAACTGCGCACCTGGTTCCATTCCATACCTGTGATGGCGACGATCTCATTATAGCATTTCCCTTCCAGGTAAAACAATTGAATGGTTTGGCGTTGTTCTTCGGCAAGAGTGCCGAGGCAATGTTCCAATTTTTTCAGACTTTCTTCTTTTTCCAATACACCATTCAGATGCACATTTTCCTCGCTTTGCATAAGGTCAGGGCTGATTTCTACGGTTTTTAAATTCTTTGGCGTCCGCAGTTGCATCAGGCAATGATTCTTAGCCAATTGGTAAAGCCAGCTTTTGAAATTTTCTACCTCGTGTTTCTTCAGTTTTACCACCAATTCCTCAAAGATCATTATCACACTATCCTTGGCTCTTTCGGGTTCTTTAAAATATTTCAGGCACACACCATAAACCAGTTCCATATATCGCTGGTACAATTCTCCCAATACCGAAAGCTCTCCATTTTGTTTATATAGAAGTATCAGTTCTTTATCAGAACGATCATGACCCGATATGTTTTTGAGAAAAGGCACTGCTCTAAATTACTAAAACGTATGAGTAGCTTAAATGTTTCTGCAAAATTTTAAAAGCATTTATGCAAAATTTAAAACTAGTGCATCTCAGTTTGTAAATACATTTTATGAAACGAATACTTTTTGTTTTAACCCCGTTATTTATTTTCTTTCTTGCATTCAGGCCTGTTCACTCGTTAACGGTGACGGGTAAGATCACTGATGAATATGGTATTCCTCTTGTTGCAGCAACTGTGATCGAAAAAGGAACTAACCATGCAACATCGTCTGCAACTGACGGAACTTATAAACTTGTTGTGGGGAACAACAACGGTACATTGCTTTTCTCTGCCGTTGGTTACCGGCAGCAAGAAGTAAAGATCAAAGGAAAATCCGTGATCAACATTAAACTGTCTGCAGTTTCATCCGATTCTGCCATGCAGGAAGTAGTTGTAGTTGGAAGTGGGAATAAAAGTTTGGCAAAAGAAGAGATGGCTTATAATATTAATGTTGCAGGTAATCCTTATACAAGTTATGCTCCAAAAAGAATTTTCGGGCAGGTTCAGGGATTACAAGTGGATAAAGATTATGGCGGTTATTATACTAATGATGAAAAGGAAGAAGATTTCAATACTGAATCTTACGATCACATTACTGAAAACCGTTTCCTGAAAGTAAAAGACAATCCGCTTTCCACTTTTTCCATTGATGTGGATGCAGCATCGTACAGTAATGTTCGCCGGTTTTTGAATCTCGGGCAATTGCCACCTGCCGGCGCTGTGCGTATCGAAGAACTGATCAATTATTTTCATTACGAATATCCGCAGCCAACAGGTGAGCACCCTTTTTCAATAAACACGGAAATTTCTGACTGCCCCTGGAATAAAAACAATAAACTTGTGTTGATCGGCTTGCAGGGCAAAAAAATTCCGACAGAAAATCTTCCGGCTTCCAATCTTGTTTTCCTGATCGATGTATCCGGCTCTATGGATGAACCGAATAAGCTCCCGTTGGTAAAAACGTCTATGAAAATGCTGGTGGACCAGCTTCGGGAAAAAGACAGAGTGGCCATTGTAGTGTATGCAGGTAATGCAGGCTTAGTGCTTCCTTCAACAAGCGGCGATGACAAAACAAAAATCAAAGATGCGATCGACAATCTCGAAGCTGGCGGTTCCACAGCAGGTGGCGCAGGAATTAAGTTAGCGTATAAGATCGCCAAAGAAAATTTTGCAAAAGAAGGAAACAACCGGGTGATCCTTTGCACGGACGGCGATTTCAATATCGGCGCCAGCAGCGATGATGAAATGGAAAGACTGATAGAACAGGAGAGAAAGAGTGGCGTTTTTCTTACTGTGCTTGGATTTGGTATGGGAAATTATAAAGACAGTAAAATGGAAAAACTGGCTGATAAAGGAAACGGTAATCATGCATACATTGATCAATTGAGCGAAGCCAAAAAAGTTTTGGTGAACGAATTTGGCGGAACGCTCTTCACCATTGCGAAAGATGTGAAGCTGCAGATCGAATTCAACCCGGCAAAAGTTCAGGGTTATCGGTTGATCGGTTATGAGAACCGGTTATTGAATAAAGAAGATTTTAATAATGATAAAAAA
>DASZPW010000034.1:0-35308 GCA_035550155.1 Chitinophagaceae bacterium
ATTCATGAGTGGATTGAAACTGCGCAATCGTTGGGAAGGCCAATTCCTGAACCTAAAGGTAAATTAATGTATGCTTGATTTTTTCTAACCAAACTTCGCTCTGAGCAAAGATGATTTTATTCAGATAAGCTCAATATCAAAACTTGCCAGATCTTTAAACTGCCACATTCTTCTTTCAATATCTTCGGCCGTGATCTCTTTCAATCTTGTAGTTCCAAATTTTTCTACACAGAAACTAGCCATTGCAGAACCAACAATGATGCCCCGCTTCATATTATCAAAAGAAAGATCTTTGGTTCTTGCTATATGTCCCATGAATCCACCTGCAAAAGTGTCACCGGCACCGGTGGGATCAAATACATCTTCTAACGGAAGAGCCGGAGCCGAGAATACCTGGCTTTCATCAAACAATAAAGCACCATGCTCTCCTTTTTTAATAATTACATATTTAGGCCCCATCTTAATGATCTCATGAGCTGCTTTTACCAATGAATATTGTCCGCTCAGTTGCCTTGCCTCACTGTCGTTGATGATCAATACATCTATTTTAGACAGTACTTTTTCCAAATCATCCATCGCAGTATCCATCCAGAAGTTCATCGTATCCATGGCTACCAGCTTCGGCCTTTTTTCGATCTGTTTGATCACGCTGAGTTGAATATGCGGACTCAAATTTCCCAGCATTAAAAATTCACAATCCTGGTAACTATCCGGAACTACAGGTTGAAAATCAGCCAGCACATTCAGTTGCGTTTCCAATGTATCCCGGGCATTCATGTCCAAATGATATTTTCCACTCCAGAAAAATGAACGTTGATCCTGTTTCACCTGCACTCCATCCATAATGACACCCCGTGCTTCCAGCATTTTCATTTCTTCTACAGGAAAATCACCACCTACAACAGAAATCTGTTTGATAGGTCTTGTAAAATTGGAGGCACTCCATGCAATATAGGTTGCAGCGCCACCAACGATCTTATTACTTTTTCCGAAGGGAGTTTCAATGGCATCAAACGCCATGGTACCAATAACGATCAGGGACATTAAAATAAAAATTAAAGAATCAAAAATTCAAAATTGCGCTGCAAACGTACATGAATTAGACGAAACTCTTTCTCCGCATTGATGAAAACTACCCATTACTCCGATTTGCATGCAATGACTTAAATGATATCATTACTCTTTATCTTTGGGTATGGCAAAAACAACAAGACGAAAAGCTTCCCGCAAAGCATTTATTCTGCAGAAAGCAGCATCAATGTTCCGGGAAAAAGGTTTCAATGCCACTTCCATGCGTGATCTTGCCGAAGCAGTGGGCATCGAGGCTGCCAGTTTGTATAATCACATCAAATCCAAAAATGAAATACTGGAGACGATCTGTTTTGAAGTAGCCAATCGTTTCAACAGCAATATGGATGTGATAGAGGCCAGCAATCAAAAGCCAATTACCAAAGTAGAAACGTTACTTCGATTTCATATCCGGCAGATGACAGAAAACTACGAAGAAGTATATGTGAGTGACCGGGAATGGAAACATCTTGATGAGCCGTATCTTTCGAATTTTCATAATCAACGTCGCACTTATCGAAAACGTTTTGCATCCATTATTGATGAAGGGATCCGCAGAAATGAGATCCGTAAAATAGATTCCCCCACCGCTGTATTAATAATTTTACACGCAATAAGTGGTATCGAATCATGGCACCGTTCTACCGCCAAGATCAGCGCCCAGGAATTAGAGGATAATATGGTCATGATCATGATTGATGGTTTAAGAAAACAATAAAATGTCTCTTCATTTTCATCCGCTTCAAGTAAAAGATGTACGAAAAGAAACTGCTGAATGTGTTTCGGTATTGTTTGATATCCCGGAACAGCTTCAGGAATCTTTTGCATTCAAGCAAGGACAAAGCCTCACTATGCGGATTTTTTTAAATGGCGAAGAAATCCGTCGTACCTATTCTATCTGCAGCAGCCCTTTGGATCATGAATGCAGAGTAGCGATCAAAAAACAGGAAAGTGGTTTGTTCTCCACTTTTGCCAACGAACAATTAAAAGCCGGCGATACACTGGAAGTGATGGAGCCTGTGGGAAAATTTTATTCTGAACTCAATCCATCCAATAAAAAAAATTATCTCGCTTTTGCTGCAGGCAGTGGTATTACACCTGTAATTTCTATTATCAAAACCATACTGAGAACAGAACCCCAAAGCAGTTTCACATTGGTTTATGGCAATCGCAGCCGTTCTTCCATTATTTTCTTTGAAGAATTGGAGGGCTTGAAAAATAAATTCATGGATCGATTTGATCTTATTCATATCCTGAGCCGGGAAAGAACAGAAACACCTGTTAATTACGGAAAGATCAATACAGAAAAACTGAATGAATTATCTAAGCTGATCAATTATACAGCGATGGATGAAATTTTTATTTGCGGCCCAGAGGAAATGATCTTTTGTGTGAGAGATTTCCTGCTTCAAAAAAATATCAGCGAAAAGAAAATTCATTTTGAGTTGTTCACTACAGTAGGACAAATTCAAAAATCAAAAGTCAAAAATCAAAAACTGGAAACCGAAGGTGGACCAGCCAGTAAGATCACTATAAAACTAGATGGAAGAAGTTTTGTTGTTGAAATTCCACTGAATAGTGAAACAGTTATTTTGGATGCTGCATTAGCACAAGGCGCTGATCTTCCCTACGCCTGCAAAGGCGGCATGTGCTGCACCTGCAAAGCAAAATTGCTGGAAGGAGAAGTATCCATGGATGTTCATTGGGGATTGGAAGAAGATGAAATTGAAAAAGGATTTATCCTCACCTGCCAGTCACATCCGAAAACAGAAAAGGTAATAGTAGACTTTGACATAAAATAAATCCTTTCTCAAAATACCTTGTTGCCGGTATTCCTGCGTTCATACACTGTAATTACATTTAATAGTTACATACTGTCTTGTTATGAAAAAATATTTTTTTCTTTTTTTAACGCTGTTCATTACCTGCATAACAAATGCACAGCTGAATGCAGAACAATCACAGATCAGGAAAACATTTTTTGATTTCCTGAAATTTTACCAGAAAAATGAAAAGAAATTTCATTCATTCAAATTATACAAAGGAATGGGCGAAGAAGATGGCCCGCCTTATCATATCCAATGGAAAGAAGTGGAGCGATATTGTGCATGGCTGAAAACCAATGTACCTTATGTGAGCGAAGAGTATATAAAAAATGAAAAAAATGATTTTAAGTATTATGATAGCTCTTTCAAAGCCGATCCTGATGAAGAAATACCGATCGGTTTTGACTATGACCGCTGGGCAGGCGGGCAAGAAGAAATCGGCTATATGATCCAATGGTATACTTCTTCAAAAAATAAATACGAGGTTACTATTACCGGGAACACAGCTTTATTAAGGATCGGTGGCGAACTATGGGAAGGTGCCAAAGAAAAAGACCGGACCTGGAGCGAAGTGCCATTTATAAAAGAAAAAGGTAAATGGAAAATGGCTGCCAATATTCATCCTTCCGATGACCGGTAAAATATTTTGATCTTCTAAGCTCTAACAATTCTTCAAACAGCCGTTAGTTTTGATTAAATTTGTATCGCAAACTTCAGAACTATGCCTGTGCAGGATTTGGAAAAGATTTTTCAGCAAAAAATAGACGACGAGGTCAAAATTGAACCCAGGGATTGGATGCCGGATGCATATCGCAAAACCAATATCCGGCAGATATCCCAGCATGCTCATAGCGAAATTGTAGGTATGCTCCCGGAAGGAAACTGGATCACACGAGCTCCTTCATTAAAACGAAAAGCAATTCTTCTTGCAAAAGTTCAGGATGAAGCAGGCCATGGCTTGTATTTATATTCAGCTTGCGAAACATTAGGAATAACAAGAGAAGAAACGATCAACGATCTGCACAGCGGAAAAGCAAAATATTCTTCCATCTTTAATTATCCGACATTGACATGGGCTGATATAGGCGCCATTGGCTGGTTGGTAGATGGCGCTGCCATAATGAACCAGGTAATGCTCACCAGAACTTCTTATGGGCCTTATGCAAGAGCCATGGTCAGAATTTGTAAAGAAGAAAGTTTTCATCAACGGCAGGGATTTGAAATTTTACTGGTGCTCTCAAGAGGAAGTAAAGAACAAAAAGAAATGTGCCAGGATGCGATCAACCGCTGGTGGTGGCCGGCGCTGATGATGTTTGGTCCGCATGATAATCAATCTACCCATTCGGATCAAAGTATGAAATGGAAGATCAAAAGAAAAAGTAATGATGAGTTGCGGCAAAATTTTGTAGACATGATCGCTGAACAGATAAAAGTGCTGGGCATGAAATTACCGGATGATAAATTGAAATGGAACGAAAAAAGAAAACATTATGATTTTGGTGAGATCAACTGGGAGGAATTTTGGAATGTAGTAAAAGGCAATGGACCCTGTAACAAACAACGATTGGATGCAAGAAGAAAAGCATGGGAAGAGGGAGAATGGGTAAGAGAAGCGGCAGCGGCACATGCAAAAAAGAGAAATGTAAATAAAACAATAGCAGCATGACAAAATTCATTATCGTCGTTTTCGTTTTACTTTCTTTAAGCTGTAATAACAGCGACCAGAAAAAACCGGCAAAGATTTCTGATCTGATCATTATGACTCCTCTGGGGAAAAACCTCGCACAAATGAACGATTCATTGGTTATCTATGAAACGGTTTGCAGAGGATGTGACTATGAAAAATCAACACATTTTGAAATAGCGGATAGTATGGACCTGGTCAAAGTCGTAAAGATTGAAACGCTGAATTACAATGCTTCCGGCACAGAAGGCGGATCTATAGATAAACACATTTACATGGTTCCGGTAAAGCCCGGACATACAAAAATCAAACTTTATAAGTTTAATACGGAAACACCTGCTGCTGAAGATTCTCTGGCTTTCACTTACTATGATATTGAAATAAAAAAATAAAAATGAATCAGCAATCAATCAGAAAATTTTATTACGGAGATATTCCTGATGATAAATCCGGTGGCAACGAAATAAAAGACATTAAAATCCACTCCTCAGGTGGAGGGGCCGATTGGCCGCTATGGGAAGTTTTTATCAGAAGCAAACAAGGCCTTGATCATAAACATGTAGGCAGTCTCCATGCTGCTGATGCGCAAATGGCAATTGAAAATGCAAGAGATGTATATACCCGGAGAATGGAAGGTGTAAGTATTTGGGTTGTGGAATCAAAATATATCCATGCATCGAAACCCGAAGAATCAGGAGAATTATTTGAACCGGCCGAAGATAAAATTTACCGGCACCCGACTTTCTATAAACTTCCTGATGAAGTCAACCAAATGTAATGAGTGCACTTATTGATTATATTTTATATCTCGCAGACAATTCACTTATACTCGGTCAGCGAAATAGTGAATGGTGCGGACATGGCCCGGTATTGGAACAGGATATTGCGATCACCAATATTTCTCTAGATCTGATCGGACAAGCAAGAAATTTTTATCAATATGTTGCGACCTTGATTGGAAATGGTTTAACTGAAGATTCATTGGCATACTTACGAACAGAAAGAGAATTTAAAAACTGTTTATTGGTTGAACAGCCTAATGGCGATTGGGCGCAAACTATTTTGAGACAGTTTTTCTTCAGCCAATATCAATATCTTTTATTTCAACAATTGCAACATTCAAAAGATGAGCAGTTGGCAGCCATTGCCGCCAAGTCATTAAAAGAAGTTACTTATCATCTTCGCTGGAGCAGCGAATGGGTAATTCGTCTCGGAGATGGAACTCAAGAAAGCCATAGCAGAATGCTAAGGGCAATTGATGAATTATGGATGTACACAGGTGAACTATTTCAAACTTCGGGATATGAGCAGCAAACTGCAAAAGAAGGAATTGGAACCGATGTAAGTTTATTAAAAGCGAATTGGGAAGAAAAAATAAAAGAGATCTTTTCAGAAGCAACTTTGCCGCTTCCGGAAAAGGTTTTTATGCAATCTGGTGGCAAGGATGGAAAACATACAGAACATCTCGGGTATATTTTAACGGAATTGCAATATATGCAGAGAACTTATCCAAACTCACTTTGGTAATTTAGTTATGCAACATTTTTCATCGGTAACACAAAAGATCATTTCACTGTTCGTAATTGCCTTTGCATTTTTCTTTCCGCATTATGGTGGCTTTCCATTTTTTTCTTATGCGGTCATTGTCCTGATGGTAATTTGGCTTTTTTTAAAATACATTACTGGCGAAAATTGCAAAGACATTCTTTTTAGCTTTAAAAAATTTCAATTCAGAGCTATTTGGTTAGGTGCAATTGCTGCCATACTTCTTTTTATAGCATTAGAATATGGCATAATGCCATTAATGAAAAGATTTTTCCCGGGGCAGGAAATCAACCTTCATGATTTCGATTTTATAAAAGGCCACCTAATAAATTATATTCTCGTATTGATTGCAGCATTAGTTATCGGAGGGTTTTACGAAGAGCTGACCTTTCATGGATTTATATTTACGAGCTTTGAAAAGCTCTTCTCAAGGCACAAAACTTTGATCGCATTTGTTTTAAGCGCCTTTGTTTTTGCTGCATACCATTTTCAGCAGGGAATATTAGGAATGATAAATGCAGGAATTGCAGGTTGTGCCTATCATGCATTCATCATTAAAAATGATCGTAACTTATGGTATGGGATTTTCATTCATGCATTCTATGATTTCATTGGTTTAAGTTTCATATATGCCGGACACAGCTAAAGAAAAAATAGTATCCATTCTTGAAACAATTACCGATCCGGAAGTTCCTGTGCTTTCTGTTATTGATCTCGGCATCGTCAGAGAAATCAAGATCAGTGAACATGAAATTGAGATCGTGATCACACCTACCTATTCAGGATGTCCGGCCATGGATGTCATTCGTATAAATATTCAAATGACACTACTTTCTCATGGATACAAAAATGTAAAGATCACCCAGGTGCTTTCCCCGGCATGGACCACGGAATGGATGAGTGAAGAAGGAAAAAGAAAATTGAAAGAATACGGCATTGCTCCTCCCAACCCGAAGCAGCAGGTTTGTGATCAAAAGTTATTTGCAGCAGCTGAAGCGGTGCAATGCCCTCATTGCAATTCATATCATACACATCGTGTCAGTGAGTTTGGATCCACGGCATGCAAAGCGTTGTATGTTTGTGACGATTGCAAAGAGCCATTCGATTATTTCAAGTGCCATTAGAAAGAAGCCGAATTTCATCCCGATATATCGGAAATTGATTTTAGATTTGATAAGAAATTATTTATTCATGCCTCCCATTCTTTTTGAAATAAAAGACAGTATTGGTTTCATAACACTCAATCGGCCCGACAAACTCAATGCATTCAACCGGGAAATGGCCTTATTGCTGCAAGAAAAATTAGATGAATGTAAAAACAAAAAGATCAGGTGTGTTCATATAACCGGTGCTGGTAAAGGATTCAGCGCAGGTCAGGATCTTGCTGAAGTAGCAGGGCCGGATGCACCCGGTTTCAATCATATACTTTCAGAACATTATAATCCCATAATTATAAAGATCCGTGAATTAAAAAAGCCGGTTGTTGCTGCGGTAAATGGAGTAGCAGCAGGTGCAGGTGCTAATATTGCATTGTGTTGTGATATTGTCATCGCAGCAAAAAGCGCTTCATTTATCCAGTCTTTCTCAAAGATCGGCTTGATCCCTGACAGTGGTGGTAGTTTCTTCCTGCCAAGACTAATTGGCTGGCAAAAAGCCAGTGCCATCATAATGCTTGCTGATAAGATCCCCGCAGAGGAAGCGGAGCGGATTGGAATGATCTACAAATTTTTTCCTGATGAAACATTTACTGAGAATGCAATGAACATTTCAAAATCCCTGGCTAAAATGCCAACAAAGGGATTAGCTCTTACTAAAAAAGCGTTACAATGGTCTATCACGCACACTATGTATGAACAATTAATGAATGAAGACAAATTGCAACAAAGAGCGTCAGAAACAGATGACTACACTGAAGGAGTAAATGCATTCCTCGAAAAAAGAATGCCAAAATTCAATGGAGAATAACACTTAATTATTCATAACTCATCATTTATCTGATAATATGCCAACAATCCATGACCAGGTAGTAAACCACATGATGGAAAATGATTACTTCAGCCAATGGATGGGTGTAGAAGTGCTGGAAGTGAAAGAAGGATATAGCAAAATAAAAATGACGATCCGAAAAGAAATGGTAAATGGTTTTGGTATCGTTCATGGCGGCTTGCCATTTTCACTTGCAGACAGTGCTTTTGCATTTGCATGCAACAATAGAAATAATTTATCCGTGGCGCTGGACGTTACAATTACTTTCACCAGGCCGGTAAATGTTGGCGATGTGCTGACCGCCGAGGCGAAAGAAGTTCATAATGGAAAAAGTACCGGCGTTTATTTAATTACTGTCACGAATCAAAAAAATGAAACAGTAGCATTATTCAAAGGAACCTGTTTTCGTACCGGTAAACCTCTTATCTCTCTTTAAACATTTTTAATCATACTAATCTTGGTTCAATGATCTATGAATTCAATGGATATAAACCGGTCATACATAAATCTTCATTTATTCATCCTCAGGCAGCAGTAACAGGCAATGTCATTATTGGAAAAAACTGTTATATCGGTCCTGGTGCTGCGTTGCGTGGTGATTGGGGTCAGATCATAATAGAAGATGGCTGCAATGTGCAGGAGAATTGTACGATCCACATGTTTCCGGAAGTAACTGTTTTATTGAAAGAAGGATCACATATCGGTCATGGAGCGATCATTCACGGAGCGACTATAGGTAAAAATTGCCTGATCGGAATGAATGCAGTAGTTATGGACAATGTTGTATTGGGAGATGAATGTATTGTTGGCGCATTGAGTTTTGTAAAAGAAGAATCGAAATTTAAACGCAGGAGCCTTATCGTTGGCAGTCCCGCCAAACAAATAAAAATAGTAAGTGATCAAATGTTGTCCTGGAAAACAGAAGGAACAAAATTGTATCAACAATTGCCTGCCCAATGCAATGAAACTTTAAAACCATGCAAGCCGCTGAAAAAAATTTCAGGGAAACATTTAACTCAAAGGGCTGTTTATCAACCCTGGAAAAAACAAAATAAATCTTAGTGTCGATTATAGATACTTAAATAAAAAATATCTGACTATCATGCTTGCATATTACAACATCCTGTATTAGTTTTGCGTTACTACTCTATCTCAATACCCTCTCCAAAGACCATAATTTTTTAAGTATATCCTTCAAGGAAACCTCCATTTAGGATCCTGTTAATAGCCGTACTCCATCTCCTCTAAAGGCCAGCATTTTAGTTCAGGATTCATTCATTTATTCATATTTTTTTAAACCCTTGAAGCATGAAAACTTTTACACATGTTATTTTTAAGAAACTATCCAGGCCGCTACTCATACCTGGTCTGACAATGAGCCTGCTGTTAGTTACAGGTTCTTTGTTTTCACAAACTATAACTATTAATCCTCCTTCCACAAGTACTACAACCATTAATGTTGGCGGTACAGTAGATTTTACCGCTACGAGGACTACGAGCAGTTGGAATGGAGGGAATAACAATTTTACTTTTACCTGGAATTCATCTGGGCCTGCTACTGTCAATTTTAGCCCGGCCTCCACTTCAGGTAATGGAATCACCTCTGCTTCTACCACGGCAACGTTTAACACAATAGGCACCTACACGATCACATGTACAGTTAATGAAAATGGCGGTGGTGAAACACATGTGTCTTCTTCAAAAACAGTAGAAGTAACAGTTGCAGTCGTAAATCCGCCTGCACCACCTGCACCTAATCCTGCAACTAATAACTGTACAGCAGAAGTTTCTTCCACCTGTCCGGCAGGATCATTTTCTGCCAGTTTCAGCGGAGGAAGTTATAATTCTGGGAATAATTCCAATCATAACGGAGCCGGAGCTATATGGCGTTACGCCAATGTAGCAAACATTGCCGGGCAAGTGATCAATGCTACAATTAAGATTGACACCATTTTTAATGCGACAGTGTCAACATTTGATGATGATCAGGCAAAAGATCAAAATAATAATACGGTTGCTGACTGGTTTGCGCCAAGCATTGCACCTACAGATGCAGGTTCCGGAAGCTCATCTCACAGAGGCTATGTACAATATACGTTTACTTTCTTCTATGGCGGCGCAGGCCATGGCGATGGATATACAGACTCTGCCAAACTTCTAGGTATCAATTACACCCACTACGATATTGATGGTATTTCAGGAAGTGGTTATTCACTCAGAGAAACAGGCTTGGTAGAAGCAGTTCCTCAGCTTGTAAATGTTGCTGCTAACGCAAATACCGAGTTGGTTGCTTATAATTATTCTACCGGCACAAAAAGCTGGAGAGGTTATGCAGCTTCCACAATAACCCGTGATGGAACTACCAGTTGTTCAGAAGTGGTAGCCAGTTTTAAATATAATGCAGTGAATAATCCCGTGTCTTCCGTTTCTGTAAGAATGGGATATGAATACGTACGCACTGGTTCTGGAAGTTATGGATCACAAGCCCGCCTGTATGCTTCTAAATTCGGTTGTTTTAATTTCCCCCAGGAAATAACATTGCCTGTAAGGTTGTTAAGCTTCAGCGGAAGCTATCAGAACAAAGCTTCATTACTGAATTGGCAAGTAGCCGACGAGATCAGTTTTGATCGCTATGAAATTGAACGCAGCAGCAATGGCTATGATTTTGTAAAAATCGGAACACAACAAGCATTGGGCACTAACAGTGGTAAAAGACAATACCAATATTCTGACGACCTTTCCCTGGTATCTGGAAATATTTTCTACTACAGGCTTAAAATGGTGGATATAGATGGAAAAGCAAAATACAGTAATGTGATCATGATCCGCAGAGATCAGAACATGATCAATGGTATCAGCATTGCACCTAACCCGGTTACTAATGGAATGGCTACCGTCCGATTAAGCGCCTCCACAACGGGAACAGTTGAATTAAGAGTAATTGATCTTGCAGGAAAAGTTGTTATACGTCAGCAAAACCAGGTTTATGAGGGTACCAACAGTATCTCATTGAATAACCTGAGCAGACTGATGCCTGGAATTTATACTTTACAATTGATCGATGGTGAAACAGTGACGAACAGTAAATTTTCTTTGTTGAAATAATATTGATCAGTTTTATGCTCAGGGTTTATACCTTGGACCCCTTTTGCGAAAGCGGAGGGGTTTTTTTATTATAAATATTTTATCTGCGTGTATTAATTTTTATCTCACATTATGAATTGATCTCAATATTTTTTTTACTTTTTTTAAAAAACTATCATTACTTCTTGTATAAAATGATAGGAGTAATTACTTTTGTAGCTCTACACATCCTAATACCCTTCTCAAAGACCAGATAAATCTCAAGTAATTATCCTTCAAGGAAACCTCCATCAGGATCCTGTCAATAGCCGTTTTCCATCTCCTCAAAAGACCAGCATTTAAATACTGGATTCATTTTTTTTTAAATATCTAAAACCCTTGAAGCATGAAAAAATTTACCCTATTTATCACAATTGTTTTTGTGTCGTGTTTGTTCCTGAGTTCCACAGTTGCAGGACAAATAACTCAAAGAGGAACTTCTACAAACGGAACCTCTACCAATACAAACCTTAAGATTAATAAACCCGCCGGTGTTGTTTCTGGTGATGTTATGATTGTAAACATTGTAAAAGCTGGCAATACATCTTCAGATCCTACATTAAGCGGCTGGACAGTTATTTCAGGTGGCGTACTTGATGACTTTTATTGGTTTGGATATGACCTGGGCTACGGTAATGTACGTGGAACGCTGCTTTATAAAATTGCTGGTGCATCTGAACCAGCAAATTATACGTTTAGCTTAGGCTCGGGCACAGATTACAGCAATGGAACAATCGTTGCCTTTTCAGGTGTGGATAGAACCGGCGGTGTTAAAGTTGATGGCACTCCCGGCGGACCATTTGATGTAAAACCAGGCAATATTTCTCTTAGCGTAAGTAATGGTAACACGGCCACAGCAACCGGGATTACAACTGTTTCTTCAAATGCTGCTGTCATACTGTTTGCCCAGGCTAATGATAATCGCTCAATGACCAACTGGACCACAACCAACCCGGGTTCACTTACTGAATTATACGAAGATCAGTATAATGGTAGTGGCTCAAAAGACTTGACAGTTGGCGCAGCATGGGCAATCAAATCAACTTTCGGGTCAACGGGAAGCGGCTTAGTAACACTGGGCGCAAATATTCGGTGGGGTGCTCTTTTAGTTGCACTTAAAGCGCCTTCTCAGGCTCCGCTACCGGTTACGCTTACTAAATTTTCCGTAAGTAAATCCGGCAATGATGCATTGTTAAGCTGGACCACTGTTACTGAAATCAATAATGATCATTTTGAAATTGAACGCAGTGCTGATGGGATCTATTTTACTACTATCGGTACAGTGGCAGGAAGTGGCAACTCTTCGCAACTTAGAAATTATCAATTTACAGATCAATTAGAGGAAAGCAGTGCAACTATTATTTACTACAGATTAAAACAAGTTGATATTGACGGTAAAAGCGCTTATAGTAAAATTGTTGCACTACGTCTCAATAATTTAGTTATTAAAAACTATTCGGTTTATCCGAATCCTTTTACCAGCGATCTTAAAATACAAATCAGCAGTCAAAAAGAATCGGGTGTCCTTGTACAGATTCATAATGCTGCAGGGCAGCTGGAAATAACCCAAAAAGCAAATTTGCAATCAGGTGATAATATTATTATAGTGCAGAATCTTGGAGCGCTTAGCCCGGGTTTACACTTGATGAAAATTGTTTCGCCGGATGGAATAGTGACAGAAAAAATAATGAAAAGATAAATGCTCAGGGTTTATACCTTGAACCCCTCTTGCGAAAGCAGAGGGGTTTCTTTCGTTATCGTAAAAACCCTATCCGCTTGTAAAATTTTCTTTTTTGCAACACTGAAAAATTGTAACTTAATATTTGACTCTTTTCAATATCAAAACTAAAATTAAACCCCTTGTGCGTATGAGAAAATGTTTACATTCTTTTACAATTGCGATCGGATCCTTTTTACTACTTGCTACCCTTGCCGAAAGTCAGAGCAACCGTTTGATCTATGCCATCACTGATATCCAGAAACAGGGATCCAACTGGAATTATCTCAGGAAACTGAATCTACAGTCTAAATCGTATAGCGATATTTTGCTGAATGGCATTAACGAGAACCAAACAGCGTATGACGCTTCTACAAAACAACAGATAAAAAATTTCAGTACCGCAGCTAAATACAATTATCCGGTACAACCCGCTTTTAGTTCAGGGGTCGCAGCGCTGGCATACGATAAAAAAAGTAATCGCCTTTATTACACTCCCATGTTCATTGATCAACTGCGCTACATTGATATGAAAACAATGAAAGTGTATTATGTCACTGACCAGCAACTGACCGGAAGTACCGTTAAATCCTCTGACCAGGGAAATGTTGTTACCCGTATGACCATTGGAAATGATGGTTCTGTTTATGCAATGACCAACGATGCCACGCATCTTATACATATCAGCACCGGAAAAGATTTACTGATCGAAGATCTTGGAACAATTGTGGACGATCAATCCAACAAAGGAATTTCCATTCACAACTCCTGCAGCAGCTACGGTGGCGATATGATCGCAGATGATGAAGGGAATCTGTATATCATCACAGCCCGCAATAATGTTTTTAAATTAAATGTTGATACCAAAGTGGCAACACATATCGGCATCATCAGTGGTTTGCCACCTGCCTTCTCGACTAACGGAGCAGCCGTCGATGATAATAATAAAATAATAGTAAGTAGCGCTGCAGATTCCACGGCCCCTTACTTTATTGTGGATCCCCAAACATGGTCAGCAACGCAATATAAAATCACCGGAGATATATGGCGCAGTTCTGACCTGGCCAGCAGCAATTTGCTGAAAACAATGAAATCTTCGCCCAATACTTTTGAGACAATTGAAAACCCTGCTGATCTCAGCAGCAACAAGATCCAGGTATATCCCAACCCAGTAACAGAAAACCAATTCACTCTACAATTTTCACAATTACCAGCTGGTAAATATACTGTTCAAATAACAGACGTTATGGGAAGACGGGTAGTACAACGTTTTGTAACTATAAATGCGGATGAGCAATCTGAAAATGTAAAATTACACCCAAATACCGCCAAAGGAATTTACCTGATCAAAGTAACTGATGATGGAAATAAATCAGTATTTTCTAAAAAATTTGTTGTACAGTAAAGACGAAAAGAAATCATTTCGAGAGCGTATTGCCCGGCAGTACGCTTTTTTATTTACTCTTAACCAGGTCTCCCACAGGAACAAGTTGTTCTGAACTATCATCAGAGGGATCGCCTAAATAATAATTGGAGTGAATATTATACTCATATTCTTTCGATCTGTAAAAAGCATCAAATATTTTTATGTGTGTTTTCCAGATCTTATTGCTGACACAAAAGTTTAAGGTTAATGGAGTGCCATACACTATGATCACTTTATACTCTTTATGTTTATCTATCGGTTCCCAGATATCGAACTTACGATTACCGGCAGATGGATCAATGTCTAAAAGGTGGGAAAATATTTCGTACCAATCTCCTTTAAAAATATAATAGGATGTAACGGATAGATTACACATAGGGCGGAATTTATATTGCAAACCTAGAGTGCTACCACTCAAAGATGCATGACTAAAATTATGCTACCACCTGATCTTTTGCAAGATGTACTTTTAAAAATGGCCCTTCAGAAGCTGCAAAAACAAAGAAATTGATCCGGGAAAAGTTTACTTAGAATTTTTAATGGTTACCTGTTAAGACAAAACACTTAAAGATGTCTTTGTAACCTGATACGAATGAAGACCTATGAGTATTGGTATTCAGTTTTTATTGAACGTACTTTCCTGTTCAATGTTGCGGGACAATAATTTTAGCTTCATGACAGTCGAAATACTGATAGCTCTTTGTTTAGCCAGCAATGCTTTTTCTCCTTCGAATAATTCATCAACAGTAGTATTAAATAGAGACACCCATCGCTGAAAATGTTTTTCTTCCAATGGAAAGATGCCATGTATCCGCTTATGGATCTGCATGGGATTGCCGGCATAGGTGCCGGTAAAAAAAAGAGTATTCTCCCAAAAATCAAACATTATAGGTAAATGTTTTTCCCAATTCACTCTGAACACAACAGTGAAAATAGCGCCGATCACTTCATCGGCCTTTACCTTTTCATAAAAGCGTTTTATGAGCAATTCAATATCACGTCTGTTTTTTATATCCTTTTTCATTGGTTTCTATTAATGGCCAAAACCATAAAATAATGAACAGGGTTTGATCAACCAGTACACCTTAAAATATTTTATTACAGATCCTTCCTGTTGAATCTTCGCAGCGACAACCAGAAAACTGATACGATCCAGCCAAACAGAATAGCGATCGCAATGACAAAACCGGTATTAGTTCCAAAAAAATCTCTGAAAACAGCTCCAGTATATCCCATCAATGCCGAAGTATCCATTTTCAGCAACACCATGATGCGGCTGAGATCAATCGGGTTGAAAGCGCTTGCTACGATCATGAATTTTTCCAAAGGATAATCCTGGAACTGAAATAGAATAAACAACACCAATCCATCGAACAGCAACGAAAAATATAGCCACAAAAAAATGGAAAGCCCGATACATTATGCTTTATCTCTTGCAATGACTGCTGCGAACATTGCTATGGCAACAAAAATGATCGTCAGCAACAATCCCATTACAATCATTATATATCCGGTGTCTGTTGCAGCATATAGCAATACAGGAATCCCAATGCCGATAAGGAATGAAAGCGCTAATGAACCTGCCAATCCTGTAAAAAGGCTGGCCCACAATTGTTTTCTTCTTAAAGGCTGGCTCACCAGTAATTCAATAAATTCTGCACTGTTATAAATATAAATCGTTGAAAAAATAACACACACCAGCGGAACTATGATCAAAATAATGTTCAACAGGCTGAGTAGCCCTTTTGCAGCTGTGTCTTCCAGGTTGAAGACACTGAGCGAAATGAGCAATAAAAAGATCGTATACCCGATAACGATTTTATTTCGCAGAATATCAGTGAGCACATATTTAGTGATCTTTTTCATTTCATTATTTTTTTGACATTACTGCTGCGATTGCTTTGGATAATTTTTCCTCTCCCGTATCTTTTTGCAGATCGCTGAGTTTTTTGTGAAACTGGAGACTGCCATCCTGCATATAAATCACCTGTGTGATCAGGTCATCCAATTCGCTCAGCACATGTGAGGTGATCAGGATAAGTTTGCCTTGTTCTTTTTCGAATTTGATCTTTTCTTTTAATATCTCAGAAGCCAGCGGGTCCAGACCGGCTGTAGGTTCATCCAGGATGAGCACATCCGGATCAAATAAAAATGCCAGGGAGGCACTTACTTTTTGTCTTGTTCCTCCGGATAAAGTCCTCATTCTTTTTTGTTGCAATTGATCAAGACCGAAATACCGGATCAAAGATTCATCAATTGATTTGCCGCTTTCATCAGAACGGATATCCTTCATCATGCTAAAGATCTGGCCGATGGTCATATTATCCGGGTATCTTCCTATCTGCGGCATGTACCCGATGTTACGACGATATATCCAGTCATGAACGATATTTTTACCGTTAAAGGTTATGAATCCGCTATCGGGAACCACCATTCCAAGAATGCATTTGATAAAAGTTGTTTTCCCGCTTCCATTTGGCCCTATCAAGGCAATGCACTCTCCTTTGTTGCAGGTGACCGAAACGTTATTTAACGCTGTAAGTTTTCCGAATTTTTTTGTTACGTTACTGGCAATGATCATAAATGCAATGGTTTCATAAATGGATAATTGTCTTTCAAATTTTCCGGAGTAAGTGTCGGCAGGATCTTTTCTGATTTATCAAGTAATGTTGTCATAAAACTCCGGTACAACATCATGGCTGCAGGATTTTTTTCAACGATCATTGAATACAGGCTTACCGGCCGATAGGGCACATCACCGGTATTATCTCTGTTCAGATCATACCCTTCATATTTATCCCAATAGTTGTGATCAAAACTATTCATGACCAAAGTTCCATTGGTACCCACATCAAAAGTGTTGCCTTCAAAATTGTTATTGACAATTTCATTGTCCATGCAGCTGGCCTGTATCTTCATAGCCCAGCCGTTGTCTTTGAATTCATTTTTTTCAACCTTGATGCGGCTGGCGCCTTCCATAAAAATGCCGCTGGTGTTTTTTAAAAATTTATTCCCGATGATATAGCTGTCTGAAATTTCTTTCAGAAAAATCCCATAAGCCGCATCACCCCAGTTCTCTTCGAAATAATTATTGAACATCTTTACGCCATGCGTAAACATTACCGACACGCCGGCGCCATTGTTGCGAAATACATTGGAGATGTAAGCATCATTATGGGAAAACATGAAGTGCAATCCATACCGCATATTGTTATAAGAATCATTTCGCCAGATCACTGAGTTGGTGACAAATTCAAAATAGATCCCATCCCTGTGGCCGGTTATTGTATTCCCGATGATGCGCATGCTGTCGCTCTTCCAGCAGTGAATGCCATTACCGCTTTCCTGTTCTGTTTTCGCAAAAGCAGTAAGTTTATTGTTTTCAATCAGGCAATTGACGCTGGACTGAGAATAAATTCCAAAAAAAGTATCTTCAAATATATTTCCGGATATCGTGACATCACGACAGCTATAGATCTTTATCGCTGCAATATCAACCAGGCTGGACACACCCGAGTGTATGATCTTAAATCCTTTAATAGTGACATGATCTGCCTTAATAGAAATGATCTCATATTGATGTTCTCCATCTAATACCGGGTAATTGGATCCCAAAAGTGTAATCGATTTATCAATGACAATATTTTTTTCTTTGTAAATACCGTTATCTACAAGTATAGTATCATTCTTGGCGGCTGCAGTTAGTGCCTGGCCGATGGAAAGAAACTGTTGTTGTTTTCCCACCCTGATCGTTCTGGCAAAAGTTGTAAAACCGATCAGTAATAAACCGGCTAATATGTACATCTTCCTGTTCATTAGTGATAGAGTTCACTCCAGGAAACCGTGGTTCCGGAAAATTCCGCTTTTACTTTTTCAAGACTGTCTTTGCTGCTGAATGCGGCTACATTTCCACCCATCGGACTACGCAGCTGGTCGCTCTTCAGAAAAAAAGCTTCATTGGCTTTGAGGAGAGCATGATTGCCGCTGAAATCTTTAAAATAAATATCCTTTACCGAATTTTTATCAACTCCGTTTTTTTCTATGAATGAAAAAATGCAATGTGCATCATCAAACTTGAACACTTTTCCTTTTTTAGTAACGATTTCAGCTCCATATCGGTCGTCGCTTACGGTCATTTTGCAAAAATCACATTGATCTTTTCCGGTCACGATCGGTTCCGGACCTGCATTGCAGGATGTAGTAGTAAAAAATAATAATGTTACCCCGACTGCTATCACCGGCTTTAGCGAATGTTTTCTTTTCCGTGAAGCGATCAGTTCCATAATAGCCAGTATCAACAGAATCAATCCAACGATAGCAAATATCCAACCGCCTATATCCGGTTGAGAATAGGCGCTGAAGTTGAGCAATTGTTTGTAGCCGATCAATGGTGGCTGATATGCCATACCGGGAACTTTTATTGCGGCATCTGGATCCAGGTTGTGGCCATAGTTATATTCCCATCTCCAGAAATCAACCATAGCAATGACGCCGAAACAAATAAAAAGCATTACTGCAATAAAAAACAAGCTCCGGTTTTTGGTAAGAGCAGTGATCAATAGCAGTAATGCAAAGAAAATAATGATATAAGGCAATACAGTGAATTCAATAAAATCACCTGCATGAAGGGTTTTCATGCCGATGTAGTGATTCAATCCATTGATGATGTCAACATTGCCACCAAGATGGTGAGGGTAGATCAATAATTTCAGGCCTTCCGGGTATTGCGGAGCAAAAAGATCGATCCGCCACATTGGAACCAGCAACACAACAATCAAGGCCACTCCGCAAAATGCAACCAGGCTCCTTGTAATTTTTTTTAATTGAATTTTTTTCATAATTCCTGAATTAATGATTTACCCTCACCGTTATATTTCATTCAGAAAGAAACAGTCTGCAAATCCATTTTTTCGTCTACCTAAAATTTACTTCCCGGTTATCGATACACTATCAGTGGGCATGTTCTTACCGGTACTGAACATTAATGGTATATTACTGTTAGCCGGAGATATCCTTATATAACCCTGCATCTCCTGGTGTAATGCACTGCAAAAATCAGTACAGTAGAACGGATAGATACCTGGTTTTTCCGGAGACCATTTCATGGTTTGTGTTTCACCGGGCATTATAAGTAATTCTGAATTTTGTGCTCCTTTGATGGCAAAACCGTGAGGCACATCCCAATCCTGTTCCAGGTTGGTAACATGCCAATACACTTCATCACCCATTTTTACGCCTTCGATATTATCAGGTGCAAAATGTGAGCGAATAGCTGTGATATAAATATCTACCCGCTTACCATTTCTGACAACTTTAGTTTCAGCTTCTCCTTTTGCCACATAAGGGCTTTCATTTTCATTGATGTTGAAAAAGCGGATCGAATTATTTTTGATCAGGTCAGCCGGAACAGCCTGTCCATAGTGGGGCTCACCAATGGTAGGAAAATCCAATATCAATTGCATTTTATCACCCGTGATATCAAACAGCTGGCAACTTTGAGCCAGTTCGGGTCCTGTTGGCAGGTACCTGTCTTTGGTAATTTTATTATACACCATTACATATTTACCATATGGTTTCTTGGTGTCTCCTCCGGGAATGCACAAGTGGCCCGGTGAATAATAAGTGGGTTGGCGGTCAATGATCTTTAGATCTTTGATATTCCATTTTACAATTTCTGAAGAAACAAAAAAAGTAGTGATGGCATTGCCTCTTCCGTCAAATTCGGTATGCAACGGCCCTAACCCCGGTTTTTTAACCTCACCATATAATGCAGCTTCGTAACGAATTACCGGAATTCCGTCATAGTCACCAATAAAATCCTTGTCAGCAATAGCTTTTTGAATTTTATCAAAACTGAATACCGGAAGCAATGCTGCTAATTTGCCGCTGCCTACAATGTATTCTCCTGTAGGATCCACATCACATCCATGCGGTGATTTGGGGCAAGGGATGAAATAACAAACGTCTTTCAGATCTTTTGTATCCAATACGGTCACCTCGTTCTCCATCTCCGAAGTGGCAGTATGTGTTTTTTCATTAAACACATTATGAGCATACTTAACAGTCTCTTTTTTTCCTTTCCCCTCTTTCAGATATTCTTCAGCTTTTTTCCAATTCACTGCCATTATAAAATCTTTATCTCTTTGCGAAGCATTTACTTCAAGTAATGTATTTGCCTGTTCGGTATTATAACAAGAAAAGAAAAACCAATCATGAGATTTGCCTTTTCCGGAATGGCTCAGGTCAAAATCAATTCCCGGGGTTCTGAGCTGAAATGCAATGCTCATATTCCCCGAAGTGGGATCTATTTTTATAAAACTGATAGAGCCTTTAAAGTTTTCCCTGTAGCTATTGATCGGAACATCTCCATTAGAATTATCCGGTGGTACACTGAAGCGGGTTCCTGCCACAATATATTCTGAGTTTTCTGTAGAAAAAGGAGAAGAGTGATTGCCTGCGCTGTTGGGTAATTCCAATATCTCTACTGTTCTGAAAGTTTTAAGATCCAACCGGGCTACCCGTGGCGTATTATTTCCGTTGGCAAAAACCCAACGACCATCAGGCACACCATCGGATAATGACATCTCTACGTGATGCAGATCATCCCATGGTATATAACCATGCGATGTGTTCAGCATCGCTTTTGTTTCTTCACTGTAACCGTAACCGCTTTCCGGATCTAATGAAAATACAGGAATGACTCTGAGCAGACGCCCTGAAGGTATTCCGTATACACTCATTTGCCCGCTAAAGCCGCCGGAAACAAAATTGTAAAACTCATCATATTTACCCGGTGGTACATATGCTTTCGAAGCAGCGTCGCCACTAACTGCATTTCCTGCATTTTTAGGTTTGCAGGCATACTGGAACATCAGCAAGCCTGTGCCGGCCAATGCTAACATCCAAAGTTTTGTCTTTCTCATAGATTTATTATTTGTTTTTGAATACAGCTTCGGGGCCACTATTTCACTCCATCATTTTTCCTCATAAACTCATAAACATTACGGGCATCTTCATCAGTGAGGTTTTGATTAGGCATACGAACCAAACATATTTCCAATAATGCCTGAGCTTTCGGGTCTTTGTTCAGCATATCATCTGTGTTAGTAACAAAATTCATGATCCATTCAGGTGTGTGCCTGCTGGTAACACCTTTCCAACCCGGACCTACTAATTTTTCATCAGTAAGTTTGTGGCAGGCGCTGCATTTCACTGAATACACTTTACTACCAGCGTCAGCTTTTGCAGCATCCAGCTTGGGGCTGACATCCACATGAGTGAATTTTCCTTCACCCCTGTTAGGATCGTAAGATGGATTTCCATTGTTGGTTGTTTCTTCTGTTGGCGTAGTGGGAGTTGTTTCCTGGTTTTCGCCTGATTGGTTATTGCCACATGCGGCAACACTTAAAGCAATGATTCCGATAACAAAAATTTTTTTCATATAGAGATGTTTTAATGAGCTGCAAATTGGTGTAAAGTGATTTGTTGTTTTATGCGTTGAATCATAAGCGGCCTGAATCATGAAAATGCTTATGATTTCAGCTAAAATCTTTTGCTATTGGCATGAATTATCCCGATTCAATATTTGATTTTCAAAGTCCGGTAAACAGGAATCAAAAAACTATGATTATGATCAACCATAATAAAGATAAAAGTCATAACTTGTAAAGTGGACATACAGGTAGTTTTGGCACTTTAAGATAACTGTCAATTTATTATGATTATAGACATAGACCTGTTACTCGCCTGGGGGGCTACATACAAGAAAGTAAAAAGTGAAGAAATCATATTTAGGGAAGGAGCCGACTGCCATTTTTATTATCAACTGGTCAGCGGTTCTGTTCGCTGGGTAAATATCAACGATGATGGCCGGGAATTCATTCAAAATATGGTGGAGCCGGGAGAATGCTTTGGAGAATTACCACTTTTTGATGACAGCACTTATGCAGCATCCGCTATCGCCAACACCGACACGTTACTATTGCGCCTTCATAAGAATACGTTCCGGCAACTGTTAAAAGAATACCCGGATTTGCATTTTACTTTCAGCAAATTAATGTCTGAACGGTTGCGTTTTAAATTTTTATTGCTAAAAGAACTTGCCTGCAATGATCCTGAACAAAGGATCACTACACTTTTTTCCTATTTCAAATCAGCCGGCAAAAATATTTGTCACAATTGCAACCGGGTAAAACTAACACGCCAGCAAATTGCCAATATGACCGGCCTCCGCGTAGAAACAGTGATTCGTGCCATTAAACAATTGCAGCACAAAGGATCCCTGGTTATTGATAAAGGAAAAGTTTATTGCTGATTTTATGATTCGGGTCATAGAAACTGTTTGAAGCCTGCGGTTATTTTGCCCCAAACGAAACAGATGAACCAACCTCTGAAAAAATGGCTTCAGATTTCCCTCTTCAATTTAATACTTATCGCTCTCTTAGGATCTCTGATGAGATATAAGATCGCCTATGCATTCCCTTTTGTTGATCAGAGAAATTTATTGCATGCCCATGCGCATTTTGCATTTGCCGGTTGGGTCACCCAGGCGCTGATGAGCCTTCTTGTTCATTGCCTGAAAGAAAAAGGGCTTGAGAATGCTTTTAAAAAATACAGGCCGGTTTTACTCGCCAATCTTTTTACCGCCTATGGTATGCTATTGACATTTCCCTTCGTGGGCTATGCATTTTTGTCCATCGTCTTTTCAACTCTTTGCATTTTCGCTTCCTATTGGTTTGCCGTAATGTATTGGAGAGATCTGAACCGTTTGGCAGCAAAAAACAGCAGCAACAGGTCATTTAAAGCCGCTGTACTTTTTAATGCGTTATCATCGGTAGGTCCTTTTTTATTAGCATTCATGCTGGCTACAAAACATATTCAGCCTGACCGGTACCTCGCTTCTGTTTATTTTTTTCTGCACTTTCAATACAACGGTTGGTTCTTTTTCGCCTGCCTCGGTTTGCTGATCCACCAGCTGACTAAATATGGTGTTTCAGATCAACCCCTGAAAAGAGTTTACTTTTTGTTTGTCACGGCCTGCGTACCTGCATATTTTCTATCTGCATTATGGTTACCCGTTGCCCGCTGGGTATACGTATTGGTGGTAGCAGCTGTTATTTTGCAATTGATCGGATGGTGGGTATTGATTCAGATATTAAGAAAACCAGTGCCACTGATCCAAAACAGATTTACGCAGCTTTCAAGAATCTTATTTGTATTGTGCGCTGTTGCATTATCGATCAAATTGTGTTTGCAGGCCGGATCTGTCATTCCATCTTTGAGCAAACTGGCTTTTGGATTTCGCCCCATCGTGATCGGATACCTCCATCTCGTATTACTTGGAGTGATCACTCTTTTCATTTTGGCTTACATGACCGGTTTGCAACTCATTCCGGTGAATAAAATAACACGAGCCGGTATCATTGTTTTTACAGCCGGCATTATAATTAATGAGATATTATTGATGATACAAGGAATAGCCGATCTCAATTATCACGCCATTCCGGTCATCAACCCACTTCTATTTGTTGCTGCTTTGATCCTGTTTTTCGGTATAGCCATCATCGTGTATAGTCAAAGATTTCCGGGAGATGAACACCGGGTAAACTTAAAAATATTGTGATCAGATCATATAGACATGACAGGCATAAGCCGATTCGTATGAACTACAGTAGCGACATTAGTTTTTTAATCTACGGAATTTTTCACGAAAAACATATCATTTGTATTTTATTAAAAACTGATCTCTTTCAGTCTTTTCATTAGTATGGTTAAAATGCGAAAGCGCTGACGATGTCAACGCTTTGCTTTTTCCAGAACTAAACTTCGCCTTAGACAAGGAAAGTGAAGTATCTTTTCAGGTAACCTGTATTATTTTTTATCAGTCATATTTTCTTCCCTTACTGAATAGGAAATCCCTGTATGAAAGTCCCAGTGTCAATTGAAAATAATTTTCACGAATAAGATCAGCTGATCTTGTTCCCCGTTGTCCTACTTCAAGAGACACATTATATAAAAGGCTTCTGATATTTCCTGCTGTACCGATCGTAACTCCGAAATCACTGATCTGTTTGTTGTGTACATACAGATAACCTGAATTGTAATAAGCTCCGAACTGGATAGATCTTTCAAACGGAAGTTTGCTCAATTTATTCACGTCTTTGGTAAGTTCATAACCGGCAGCTATGCGATTATTATCTACTAATTGCCAACCATTGCCTTTTAATCCTGTTTGCGACCAGTTTTCATGTATGAAATCAGCAGCCAGCGTACTTCGCTTGTTATGAGTAATCGCTATACCGCCGCCAGCTGTTGTGGGTAGAAAAAAACTGTTGGTTGATACATACTGATCATTAACCACCGTATTCCTGTCCTGATTTACGGTCAATGTCCGGTTTGAACTCAAGTTTGTCTTTGCAGAAAATTTTCCGCCGATTGAAAGGTCCCAGTATTTATTTATGGCAGTATAAAAAATTCCTCCATATTCAAATCGCAGATGATAATAATAATCCTGCTGAATGGATTGTATCGTGGTGGAAAGCGCCTGGTCTGTAATGTCCTCTGTTTGATTGATGCTTCCTGCCATGAATGAAGATTTGACTCCGAACATGAAATGCTTACCAACGGAAAAAGCGTTTGTCCAATAATAATCATTGATGCCACCGTCACCATTGTAAGAGACCAGGTATTGTGATGATGATCCCTCTACCTGTTTATTACCGCTGAATTTATAATTGATATTACTGAACTGGTTGAAGCCAATACTGCTGGCCCAAAACTTATTTATTTTTACGGACAATGAAACGCCTTTGATCCAAAAATCTTTACTGCTGTTGTTACCAGTTGCAACCGGCGAGCCGGAGTATTGAACTGATTTCCCTGCCCCGCCTGTATTGAATACATAAAAACTTTGCGTTAGCCCTGCAATGGCTGCCGGATTATTATTGATAAGGTATGCTGATGATCGCAGCGCCAACCCTGCTCCTCCGATTCCGGCTGTTCGGTTATACATATTGTAATCAATATCCCCAATGCCATAAACGGAATAAGGACTGTTGGTGTTTTGACCATTGCAGGAAAGGCGGAATAGAATGACCGCAACAAATAAACAAACTGACAGGTGCAATATTTTTTTCTTTTTCATATCATTTATTAACAACAGCTACCGTAAGCACCAGTTGGGTCCTGGAAGAATTATGAGAATCACCAATGACCGCCCGGTTGATCTGAACTGTTGAATCCTCATTTTCCATCAGGAAAAAACCATTTTGCTCTGTTCCTGCTGTGGTCAAAAAATTGTTGATATAAGAAGTGATGTTATACCGGTAATACGTATTAACACCATAGAGAAAATCAATGACCGGCGGAACAGTTAATGGGAATGTGCCGGAAGAATCTAAAACCTGCGGCCCGATATTGTTGGTTGCATCTGTCTGCGCCAGGTATAAATGAGGCGGCAGGTTGAAAAAACCATTATACGTATGTGCTTCGGGCCTGTAGATCAGTTCTGCTCTAAGCAATTTTACAATGGCATCGGATTGCAGGATGCCTTTAAGTGTAGGAAAAGTTGTTTTTAATAATACACCGGCGCCATATTGAGTGAAAGCAAGACCATTAGTGTTTTCAGAAAAAAATTCTTTCACACCGGGTGTCATGGAAGCCAGGTCGCTATGACTTCTGTCAGTAATGATCCGGTTAAATGCGTACGTATTATTCAGTGAAGTGAAATCAAGCACTTCACTTTCAAAAACAGGAGTGGTTAAATGGTAATAAACCCGCATGATGACTTTTCCTGATGCCGCTTTAAAACCATACACTGCGGAAGTATCGCCGGAACCGGTTGTTAAAGAAATCCCGTGGAAATAATTTAAAAATTTATCAATCGAAGTCAGTTCATCTGCCTGTTGCTGTACTTTGTTGAACAACTCCTGACCTTTCGCATCATCCAGTCGCACTAACAATGAATCATCCGAAGATGGCCTGACCTTCAACGTCCGGCTTCCGAGCGGTATTGATTTTACAGGTATGTTGGAAGTATTATAAATATTGCTGCTGTATGCGTAGTCGATCGGGGCTGCCAGTTCATTGGCACGGATCGTTACTGCTTTTGTTGTGTCACCATAATAATATTTATTCAGGTAAATGATCAGGCAGGTAGAATCATATTGAGCGCTGACGGGAATAGTTGGAAGCGGCGATGGCATTGTCATTTGAAAAAAGGGAGTTGCAGCAACAGTGCCGGTGTAAGGATCATTGATCTTTCCTACCAGGAATGCAACAGGTGAGTTAGTACTAAACGAATCGAGCAGCACAGTAGATAATCGAGGCTGCACGGTATCGATATATACGATATCGGTGTATGTGTTTTCGGGGATAGTGCCGAATTGTATGTCATTACGATAACAGGATACCCCTGTAATTACAAGCAGGAACAACAGTGAAATAACAGTCTTTTTTCTTGTAAAGCGCATCAGGATATTTTAACAGAATACAAAAATCAATGCAATATATTTTTAAGCAGCGCTGCAAAACTGTTATAGTATATCAATGACCTTATAATATCTGCAAACAGGTTTTTTATACCGATGAATAAAATCCCGCTTTTGAATAAATGGATACAGCATATAACGGAATTGTACATGATAGATATAAGATGCCTTTTTATCTATCCCAAATTCTGTTTTATCTATTTTATGAAGTTCTTCTCATCCGGCAACAATACTTTTATGAAAAATCTTTTATGAGAAAAGTATATGCGTATGTATCCGGCTCTGTTCTGATCGTTCTATCGATTTTTCTTTCACAATCATGCAGCAAAAAAACCAGCAACACTACAGATCTTATCGGCAATTGGTCCCGTGCCTCTGATTTTGATGGAAATGCCCGGAGCGAAGCTGTGAGTTTTACAATAGGCGACTATGCTTATATATCTACCGGCACCACAGACCGGGATCGTTTTCAGGATCTGTGGGAATTCAGTCTTGCCCGTAATTATTGGGCACAAAAAGCCGATCTGCCGGGAGTAGCCAGAAGTGCTGCAATTGGTTTTTCGATTGGAACAAAAGGTTATTTGGGAACAGGTTTTGACGGCACCAACAATCTGAATGATTTTTGGGAATATGATCCTTCTTCCAATACATGGACACAAAAAGATGACTTCAAAGGAACGGCCCGCTATGATGCCGTTGGTTTTTCCGTGGACAATAAAGGATATGTCTCCTGCGGATTCGATGGTAATTACCTGAAAGACTTGTGGCAATTTGATCCAACCGCTGCATCGGGTTCACAATGGGTACAAAAAGCAAGTATCGGCGGTACCAAACGTTCTGCTGCTATGGCTTTTGTATTAAACAATAAAGCTTATATATGTTCCGGCAACAATAACGGAACAGCATTGAATGACCTGTGGATGTATGATGCCGCTTCAGATACATGGACAGAAAAAAGACAACTCACCAATGTAAGCTCCGATACTTACGATGATAATTATACGTCGATCGTACGGTATAATGGAGTGGCTTTTGTCATGAACAATCTTGCGTACATCACCTGCGGCGAAAATCCATCTTTGAGCAGTACTACCTGGGAATATAATCCCGATACAGATCTATGGACCGAAAAGACAGGGTTTGAAGGATCAGCCAGAACAGGAGCAATCGCATTTACATTAAATAACAGGGGATTTGTGATGACCGGTCGCAGTGGATCTCTTTCATTTGATAATTGCTATGAATGGCACCCCAATGACGCCGTCAATGCGAACGATAATTAAAAGCAATGGTTTTATCATTGCGGTGGCCGTGATCATTTCGGCGCTCATATTTATTTTCGGAAGGCCCGAAAAAAAAATAAATACCCGGCATCAATTCGCTTATATAACATTTGATCAGCCAGCCGGGTGGGGTTATGAGATCCGGGCAGATGGAAAAATATTCATTCACCAGGATTTTATTCCTGCTCTTGCTGCTGAAAAAGGATTCAGAAAAAAAGAATATGCTGAAAAAGCAGCAGCAATGGTCATTCAAAAATTGCAGCAGGATCAATTACCCACACTCACGATCGCCGATCTCCGGCATATCTGCTCTTTAGATTCCATTGCCTATGAACAACCGGCAAACCGATAATCTATTGTATTTCCTTTTCGGTTTTGAAAAAACAAAAGGAACTCTCAACCTTATACTATTAGCGCTGATCCACATCATGGCGTGGTGTTTTATTTTTTTGCTGCCATTATTATTTTACCCGATACAATACGAAAGCAGGAATTTCTTCTTTCGTGAAATATGGAGCAAGACCGCACTGGTCAGTTTATTTTATATCAATTATTATTTTCTGTTGCCCGGATTTTTTGAAAAAAAGAAATACATCATGTATTTCCTGATGGTGGCAATCATCATTCTTTTAATACTAGCCTGGGATATTATCTTATATCATACATTTCCCGATTCGGCAACACCATTTGTTGCAACGCCGGTTCACCATGAGCAGTTTTCCGTCAATTCTCCGGGCACTGCTAATTTTGAATCTCCGTTCAGGTTCCTGCCATTTTCAATTTCCGGCCATACAATTTGGGGAATACCGCAACACCAGTTCATCCCGATCGTAAACCGACTGCTGAGTTTTGCTTTCATTCTTTTATTGTCAGGATCATTGATACGTCTCGGCGCCAATTATATCAGGAATCAGCAGGAAATAAAAGCGTTGGAAAATGCAAACCTCAATGCAGAGATCAGTCTTTTAAAATCCCAGATCAATCCGCATTTTCTTTTCAATACTTTGAATGGCATTTATGCACTGGCACATGAAAGATCATCAAAAACAGAAATAGCCATTCTCAAACTTTCTGAAATGCTGCGCTATATGCTCTATGAATCACCGGCAGAAAAAGCTGATCTGTTAAAAGAGATCACTTATATCAGTAATTATATAGAACTGCAACGAATGCGGCTTTCGGATAAAATTAAAATCCAATATGAAGTAATAGGTGAACCCGAAAGCCTGCTCATAGCTCCTTTCCTGCTGATCACTTTTATTGAAAACGCATTTAAACACGGCATTAGTTATGCCCGGCCGGGCCGCATTAACATTCAGATAATGATCGTTGAAAAAAGATTAACACTGCGGGTTGAAAATCCAAGTTCAGAATCCGATAGTTTTACCAACATCGGATTAGGATTGAAAAATGCAGAACGAAGATTGGAATTGCTGTATCCCGGGAAGTACACGTTGCACAAAGAAAAAAAAGAAAGCCGATATATTGTAAATCTAAAACTTGATCTCAGTGATTAATTGCCTGCTGATAGATGATGAGCCTCTGGCATTGAAGATACTCGAAGATTTCCTGGAGAAGATCCCTTTCATGAATCTTGCCGGCAAGTATGAAGAACCGCTGAAGGCCCTGCCCGTTATTGAGTCCGGCTCTGTCGACCTGCTCTTTTTAGATATCCGGATGCCTGATATTTCCGGAATAGATTTTTTCAGATCCCTGAACAAAAAACCTGAGGTCATTTTCACCACAGCATATAGTGAATATGCACTGAAATGCTTTGAATTAAATGCGCTAAGTTATTTATTGAAACCGATCTCTTTTGATAAATTCCTGCAAGCCTGCAACCGGGCAAAAGAATTCATCGAAAACCGAAAAAACAAATCCGCTACTGCAAAAGATTATTTTTTTATCAACGCTTCTCATAAGTTTCATAAAATATTTTACTCGGATATTCTATACCTGGAAGGTTTCAAAGACTACACAAAAATTCATTTGAAAAATATCGCTACGCCATTACTGGTGTTGTATAACCTGAAATATTTTGAAACGATCTTTGAAGAACATGAATTTGTCCGTGTGCATCGTTCATTTATCGTTCCTGTCAGAATGTTAAATACCATTTCCCGCAAATCCGTCACGATCGGAACTAAAAATATTCCGGTTAGCGATAATTACAGGGAACGATTTTTCTCCATCATCGGGCAGATCTCCGCTTAAATCCTCATCACGCATCATCCGTAACGCTTGCGGTGAATCACTTACTTTTGCCGGGCAATTTTAAATAGTGGAAAAAAGCAATTTTGTTGACCAGATACGCATTTTCTGCCGAAGCGGACATGGTGGCCCGGGCAGCAAACATTTTATGCGAACCAAATTCAATGCCTTTGCCGGCCCCGATGGCGGTGATGGCGGAAGAGGAGGCCACATCATCTTAAAAGGCAATAGTAATTTGTGGACATTGCTGCACCTACGCTATTTTAAAAATGTGCTGGCAGAAAATGGGGAAGGCGGTAGCAGCAATAATAAAACAGGAAGATTTGGAAAAGATGTGATCATCGAAGTACCATTAGGCACCATTGCACGTGATGAAGAAACCGGCAAAAAAGAAGCAGAAATATTAAAAGAAGGTGAAGAAATGATCTGGATGCCGGGTGGCCGCGGCGGGTTGGGAAATTCTCATTTCAAATCGGCAACCAACCAGGCGCCGGAATATGCACAACCCGGTGAACCCGGAGTGGAAGGATGGAAAGTTTTAGAATTAAAAGTTTTGGCCGATGTAGGATTGGTCGGATTTCCCAATGCAGGAAAATCAACTTTGCTTTCTGTGATCACAGCAGCCAAACCAAAGATTGCCGATTATGCATTCACCACACTCACTCCTAATCTCGGTATTGTAGAATATCGTGACGGAAAAAGTTTTTGTATCGCCGATCTTCCCGGTATTATTGAAGGCGCTGCGGAAGGAAAAGGGCTGGGCCATCGTTTTCTCCGTCATATTGAACGCAATCCTGTTTTGCTTTTCATGATCCCTGCTGACAGTACTGATCATAAAAAAGAATTTGATATACTGGTAAAAGAACTGGAAAAATATAACCCGGAATTGTTACACAAACAATTTGTCATTGCCATCAGCAAAAGCGATATGCTGGATGAAGAGTTGATAAAAGCCATTGAAAAAGATCTTCCCCGCAAAATTCCACATATTTTTATTTCCTCGCAGACACAAAAAGGGCTCAATGAATTGAAAGATATTTTATGGAAAACTTTGAATGAACCGGCACAATAAATTACCCAGTGAACGGTATTTGTTTATTCCCCGAAAAATTGTTCCTTTATTTTTAAATCACCCGTATGAAAAAAATAGCACTACTTATATCATCAGCACTTTTATTTGTCTCGATCCTGGTATCAGGCCAATCCTCCAGGGAACTAAGAAAAATTTTGGAATTAAAAAATCCGAGAGAAGGCGGCGCCAATGCGGCAAGCGTAGCCTGGCATCCGGTTCAGAAAAAATATTATGCCGCTATGGCAGGCAACGTAAGTTTCTGTATGGGTGTTTTTGATATATCTGGAAAACTTCTTTCAGCACCAGAGCTATCAACATTATTTGATGTTCGTGGTTTGTGGTACAATCCGGCTACCGGCACTTTGCAGATGAATGGCTACAATGATTTCGGCTGGGGAGAGTATATACTGAATGCAAAGGGATTTCCATCTGACGTTACCACCCTATTCAGTGGTTTGAATCAACCAGATGAACAATCGGTAGGAGCATTTGATCCAAGAGAAAAATTAGTTTATTTCTTTAATGAAGATGGGAATATTGAAAAGTACGATCTTAAAACAGGACAATACCTGGAACAGATCGAATTACACCTGGGTCAAACCGAAGAAGATGTCGATTTCGATAATTATGATGTATTTGGAGATTATAATAGCACTACTATTGTTTTTACCGGCATCCCCGGCGCTGAGATAGGAGTACTGAATTATACAGCCAAAGAAATTGAATTGTATAGCAGCGAAACCGGCTACAAGACCCGCACATTTTCACTGCCCGGTGATGCGCCGGCATACCAATTCCTTAATTTCTCTTACTGCAATGGTATTTACTGGTTTTTCGATAAGGATACCAGGATTTGGAAGGGTTATAAATAATATTTCACTCACTTATTGCTGTAAAAACATCCGGATAATCCGGATGTTTTTTATTTTAAGACAATCGTGTGTTTTTGAGCCTTTATTGCTTTTGGCAACAGCCGCTTTTTATGTTAGGTTTGTTATTATAAAATCTTCGGTTATGAAAAGGCTCCTGGTTACGATTGCACTTTTTTTTATTCTCCTTGTTAAATCATTTGCCGATGAAGGCATGTGGCTTCCGCTCTTACTCGGTCAGCAGGTGTATGATGATATGGTGAAAAAAGGATTGAAACTTACCAAAGAACAATTGTACAGCATCAATAAAGCATCTATCAAAGATGCGATCATTATTTTCGGTGGCGGCTGCACCGGTTCCATTGTCAGTCCCGAAGGCTTGATCTTCACCAATCACCATTGCGGTTTCGATGTGATCGCTTCGGCCAGCACGGTAGAAAATAATATTTTGAAAAATGGTTTCTATGCACGAAACAAAGGAGAAGAAATTCCAGGCGGTAATTTATCCGTCCAATTCCTGCTTCGTATTGTTGATGTAACGAATGAAGTGCTGGATTCTTTGAAAGGACTTTCCGGAAACGAAAGAGTGCAAAGACAAAATGATGTATTGGCCGCCATCAATAAAAGAATGAGCGATCCTTCTCAATTTATTGAAACAAGGATCAGTCCTTTATTTAAAGGCAACCAGTTTCTTGCTTTCGTATATCAACGCTATCGTGATATTCGTTTAGTGGGTACTCCTCCTGAAAGTGTCGGTGAATTTGGCGGCGATACAGACAATTGGGAATGGCCACGTCATGCCGGTGATTATTCTATCTTTCGTGTGTATATGAGTCCCGATGGAAAACCTGCACCCTATTCTCCTAACAATATTCCGCTGAAACCAAAATGGTTTCTTCCTGTCTCTATCAAATCGTTGAAAGATGGTGATTATGCGATGATCTATGGGTATCCCGGCGGCACGAACCGCTATGAAACTTCTTACGGTATCAAACAAAAGGTCGAGATCGATAATCCCACATTGGTGAAGCTGCGTGACATGCGGCTGAAATATATGTTTACAGAAATGAAAAAAGATCCTGCCATCAAATTGCAATTATCCTCTTCTTACGCCAGCATTGCCAACTATTGGAAATTTTATGATGGCGAAAGCAAACAACTCATTAAATATGATATATACGATCAAAAGAAAAATTTTGAAGAAAAATTCATAGCATGGGCAAAAGGAAAACCGGAATATGAAAATATTTTTTCCGAATGGGAAAAAGCATATGCGGCATGGCGGCCATACTCCATGCACCGGGTATATATGAATGAAGGCATTTTCGGTTCCCCATTAATTGCATTTGCTGCCATGCTGCGGCAGGTGGAAAATGCGATGGTAAGCCCAAAATCCAACGCATCAGATGTGCAAAAAGCTATTGAATCTGCCGACCGTATGCGGGATGAATTTCTGAAAGAAGAAAACAAACCTTCCGATCAGAATATTCTTGGCACCGTGACGATGATGTTTTACAACGACATTCCGAAAGACCAGCATCCGGTCGGGTTTTATTCCACACTGAAAAATCAATATGGCCCGTTAGACGATGAAACTACTTATAAAAAATTTGCAGCCGATGTATTCAGCAAGACTATGATCTTTGATGATGCCCGCTGGAAAGCTTTTGTTGCTAATCCTGATGCAAATAAACTGCAGGATGACCCGGCTTATAATTTTGCCAGCACATTTTATAATAATTACATGAACAAATACGCTGCATACTTCCAGCAATTCAATGCTACGAATGCAGAATTAGGAAGAATATATATGAAAGGGATCATGGAAATGGATCCGGTGAAAGCTAAGAAAATGTATCCCGATGCTACTTTCACGATGCGTGTCACTTATGGCAATGTAAAAAGTTATAACCCGAGAGATGCGGTGCATTATGATTATGTAACTACATCCAAAGGTGTCTTGGAAAAATATGTTCCCGGAGATTATGAATTTGATCTGCCGCAAAAACTCATCGAGCTTTTCAAAAAAAGAGATTTTGGACAATACATGGACAAGCAGCGAAAAGACCTCGTGATCGATTTCATCACTACCAATGATATCACCGGCGGTAATTCCGGTTCACCGGTGATTAATGGAAACGGACAACTGATCGGTTTGGCATTCGATGGCAATTATGAAGCACTGAGTCATAAGATCGCATTTGACAAAGACCTTAACCGCACTATCTGTGTCAACATCGGCTATGTGCTTTGGTGTATTGACAAATTGGGCGGCGCCAGCAATATCATTAATGAATTAAAACTGGTAAAATAAATACTGACCCATTGAATAGCGAAGGCCGCCTTTCGGGGCGGCTTTTTTATTCATCAAAAGATTATTTGCTTATCATTGCATCCGGTTTATTGAATTGAAAAAAATTGTTCCCATATCATTAGTATTCCTGTTGTTTTTTGCTGTCAGCTCTTTTGCACAAAAGGCTCATTTCAGCATTGCCACGGATTTTGATTTTCAGCATAGCTTTAAAAAAGAACAACGCTACTGGGCCGTGGGACAAACGGTGCAAACACAATTCAATTTCTCCGGAAAAGATGGAGTGTATGCCTGGCTCTCTTATTACTCTAATGGAAAATTCCATAACGATCTTATTGCAACTGCAAAATCTTCCACTACCAATCCGCAACAGATCAGTTTTGTCAATAATGCACTGATGAGGTACAAACATATTTCCATCGGATGGAAGCATTATCTGAAAGGTGCATTTGATAACGAAGGCAGTTGGAACCTGTATGGATATGCCGGATTTGGTTTGATGTTAGGTCGTATTCAAAACAGTTATTCATCAATTATTGACACAGCTAATTATTTTGTTCCGGTAAACAGCGGCAAATCAAATTTCAAGCGACTGACGGCAGATCTTGGCCTCGGATGGGAGATCATGTTAGGCGGCGACATATATTTTTACAATGAAGCAAGAGCGGAAATTCCGACAAGCGATTACCCAAGCCCCTA
>DASZPW010000035.1:0-6969 GCA_035550155.1 Chitinophagaceae bacterium
TCACCATTAATAGTTACAATAGTACCTACCGGCCCGGATGATGGACTAAAAGAATTGACTATCGGGCCAGTATAAAATCCAGACAATGTACCCGTACCTGCTGAATTCGTAATCGAAACATCAAGGCTGCCTGTACCAACCGCTCCTACCATAGCCTGTATTACAGTTGGCGAAATTATTGTAAACGAAGCCGCGGGTTGCCCACCAAAAGTAACCGAATTAATGTCGGAAAAATTAATTCCAGTAATTGTTACTGTGGTACCGGTTCCCCCCCTGACAGGTTGAAAAAAATTAATAACAGGAAGCCTTTCGAATGTAAAACCAGCACTAGTATCTGTTCCGTAATTAGTAATAACTTTAACAGCCCCTGTACTACCTGTATCGACAACCGCAGTAATAATTGTTCCGGATGAATCTACAAAAAATGAAGAGGCCGTGCTACCGCCAAAACTTACTGCGGTAGTTCTTCCTAAGTTAATTCCAGTAATTTTGATTGCGGACCCATTGCCACCTGAGTTAGGAGTAAAAGATAGAATATGCGGTTTTATTATTGTGTTTAATAAAACCGATACAACTCCAGGATTTGTATTTCCAGTTACTACGTCAAGTTTGCCATCTCCATCTATATCCTCAACTTCAGCGACATAGGCCTCGTATTGCAAGTCGTAATTTATATTGCTTGAAAAAAAGATTGTATCATTCTTACTTATATTCTTTAGTATTGAGATTCGTTTATAAAGATTATTAGTAGCCACAATATCAGGTCGTCCGTCTCCATCTAAATCACCAGCTGATATGTCTGTTGAAGCCGAAAAGATTGAAAAATTTGTATTGTCGGAAAAAGAAATATTGCCAGGACTACTATTATTTTTTAATAAAGACACAGCACTTAAATTACTGCCAGTTATTGCAAGATCCGGTTTACCATCGTCATCCCAATCAGCTGTACATATCGAAGTTGGAGCTCCGATAGCAAAAAAGTTAATTCTTGTATCAAAAGATAAAACATTGTTTGTACTAATGTTTCTCAGTACCGATACTGAATCAGCATCATAACTAATAACTGTAAGATCAATTTTTCCATCCCCGTCTATATCATTAATAGCAATACCGGAAGGTGAGGGACCAGCATCGAAATCCGATTTAGCTGCAAAAACTATATTCCCTAAAGAACTAATATTCTTGAAAATTGAAACACTCCCAGAGCCAGTATTAGCAACAACAATATCAGGCTTACCATCTTGATCAAAATCACCTATTGAAATCGCCCCCGGTGTACTCCCTGCAGCAAAATCTATTTTAGGCAAAAATGAAATAGAATCGTTCATACTGGTATTTCGAAAAACCGAGATAGAGTTCCCATTTGAGTTACTTACAACAATATCCTTCTTTCCATCTCCGTCGAAATCAGCAATAGCAATTTTAAAAGGTCGATCTCCTGTTGAAAAATTGATTTTGGAAGTAAAAGAGACAATACCACTAATACTGGTATTTTTAAAAATACCTATTTTGTTATCATTATTACTTATAACAGCTAAATCGGGTTTTCCGTCCTGATTAAAATCGGCTATAGCTAAGCCTGTAGTATTACCGCCAGTCGTTGAATCTACTTCTCTGGAAAAAGAATTGACTGAAAACCCTGATTCTCCTCCCGTAAAAGTGACAGTAAATGGTTTGGAAGAATAGGCAGTAAGCCCATTCACTGTTACTGAAATGGATTGATAAGTTGCTCCTATTGGAACGTTAACCGTGAGTAAACTGCTGGACGCCGTAAGTACGGATGTCATAACTGCTCCAAAATAGACAATATTATTAGCGGCGACTGGGCTGAAATTATTTCCATTAATAGTAACGATAGTTCCTATTGAACCTGATGAAGGAGAAAATGAATTGATAGAAGGTATTTGAGCGTTACTAAGGGGCGGAATTAAAAAAATACTTATAAAACAAAAAAACAATAAAAGAAATCTTTCAAGAATTTTATTAAAAAAAAAGTAAGAATTTTTCATTTTGGATCCTGTTTACACGGTCTGGAAAGGTTTAATAAACTAAAAGTAAGTTCAAACCCGCATTAGTTTTTTTGCATCATTCGATTGATATTCAAATCGTCGTTTTAAAATGAACTTTAAACTTAATAAAACTACAATTGATTACAGATAACATTAAAACAAAGTAAGTTACAAACAATAATTTATCAATACGATTTTTTATTTTTTCTCGAGCACTCCCCATTAATTAGACTACTTCATTTGTTTCCTGCATCACGATATCTTTTACTTTATCAGCAGAAACTCTGTCTTGCTGCATCGAATCACGATGACGAATGGTAACCGTATTATCTTCCTTGGTTTGTTGATCCACCGTGACGCAGAATGGAGTGCCAATAGCATCCATTCTTCTATAACGTTTGCCGATAGTATCTTTTTCTTCATAAAAACAACGGAAGGAAGATTTGCAGTCATCCATGATCGTCCGGGCAATTTCCGGAAGGCCATCTTTTTTCACTAATGGCAACACGGCCAACTTCACCGGAGCTAAGGATGGAGGAAATTTCAATACCACCCTGCTGTCCTGTTTTTCCGCTGTAGAAAGATCTTCTTCAGTGTACGCTTCGCTCATCACCAATAAAAACATCCGGTCGAGACCAATGGAAGTTTCAATGACATAAGGAATATAATTTCCGTAAGGTTTGCCCGTAGCCGGATCAATATCATTATCGAAATACTGCATTTTCTTTTTGCTGTATTCCTGGTGATTCTTCAGATCAAAATCAGTTCTTGAATGAATACCTTCCACTTCTTTGAATCCAATCGGAAATTCATATTCAATATCGCAAGCTGCATCGGCGTAGTGCGCCAGCTTCACATGATCATGAAAACGGTATTTATCTTTTGAAATGCCGAGTCTAAGATGCCAGTTCATTCTTGTTTCTTTCCAGCGTTCGTACCATTCTTTTTGTGTGCCAGGGCGAATGAAGAACTGCATTTCCATTTGTTCAAATTCTCTCATGCGGAAAATAAATTGCCTTGCTACGATCTCATTACGAAAAGCTTTTCCGATCTGCGCAATGCCGAAAGGGATTTTCATTCTTCCGGTTTTTTGCACATTGAGAAAGTTGACAAAAATTCCCTGGGCTGTTTCCGGGCGCAGGTAAACAATATTCTCCCCTTCTTCACCAGCCACACTTCCCATTTGAGTAGAGAACATCAAATTGAATTGACGGATATCTGTCCAGTTACTCGTTCCGCTGACGGGACATTTTATTTTATTATCAACGATCAGTTTTTTTAATCCTTCAAAATCATCTTTAGCTAACAATTTGTCCATTTCAGCTAGTACCGCTTCCGCTTCTTTGTCTTTCCCCGCAGCCCGTAGCTCATCGCTATACCCTTCAATCAAATGATCTACCCTATATCTTTTTTTGCTGTCTTTGTTGTCGATCATCGGGTCGTTGAAATTATCGACATGGCCCGAAGCTTTCCATGTCGTCGGGTGCATGAAGATGGCCGCATCAATGCCGACAATATTCTCATGCATTTGAGTCATGCTCTTCCACCAGTAATCTTTGATATTTTTTTTCAGTTCGCTGCCCCATTGGCCATAATCGTAAACTGCCTGCAGTCCATCATAAATTTCGCTGCTGGGAAAAACAAAGCCGTATTCTTTACAATGAGAGATAATTGCCTGGAACTTATTTGAATCGTTTGCCATAGGGGGCAAAGATAATAGTCAAAGAGGGAAATTGGTCATCGGGTCATGTAGGAGTTGGATCAGGCTTATTTCAATTTTTCATTTTGCCGGTGCCTTTCGCTATCTCTATTCGTTTTTTTTTCAAAATTCTTTTTCAATGCTTCAGTCAGGTCAACGCCGGTTTGGTTAGCAAGGCAAAGCAATACCCAAAGTACATCCGCCATTTCATCGCCCAGGTCTTTTGCCTTATCACTTTCCTTAAAAGATTGATCGCCGTATTTGCGGGCCATAATGCGGGCTAACTCTCCCACTTCTTCTGTTAAGATCGCCATATTCGTAAGCTCACTGAAATACCGTACTCCAACAGTTTTGATCCACTGATCCACCTGTTGCTGGGCATTCTGAATGGTCATAACAAAGTTTTTTGATTGTTTTTGCAATATAGCATGATTATTGACGTTTAAAACCTCCCGTCCCAATTCTCCTGCCCTCTGAAAGCGGTTAATCACCATTTATGAAACGCAATTTGGATATTCTATGACCCGCCCATCTTCCCATTATGTATTGGCACTAATTATTGCTGCAGTATTCATCTGTCCGTTGTATGCTCAGGGTGACTCCGGTCCAGGGAAAAATAAACCCGCTACTGAAAAAAAAGCAGCCAAACCTTTTAAGATCCTGACTTCAGGTAAACGGGTTACTGTGCAAAGTACCGACAATGATAACAGCCTGAAACAAATATTGGTTTGGACCTCCAGTGGCCATCGTATCGTGGAGCAACATGAACTGGATGTGCCTTCATTTGATTTCTCCGTATCCGGCATCAATGAAAAGATCTTTTTTATGCTGGTGGAATTCAAAGATGGAAAAAGAGTTTCAGAGAAATTTGGGGTCCGGTAATAACACGAATTTTATCGAATTACACGAATTTCTAAAAGACAACTCTTTTATAAACAAATGATTTTTCTCCAAAATTTGCAATGATTCCTAATTTAAATCCCGATGCCTTGAGATAGTTGATCGTTTGGGCAACAAAGGCCTCAACAATAAATGAAGTTGATTTTACTTCAAGAATGATAGAATCATAAACAACAAAATCTGCGAAATAATGATGTGGCAATGTTATTCCTTTGTACTGAATCTTAAATTTTCTTTCCTTTGAAAATGGGATACCAAGCCTTTTGAACTCAATTTCAAGTGCGTCCTTATAAATTATTTCCTTAAACCCGGCACCTAAGTTTTTATGCACTTCCATACAGGCGCCAATAATTTTATAGGATTCCTCTTTTAAAATGATCTCTGCCATAATTCGAACATTCGCTTTAATTCGTGTAATTCGTGTTACTCTTTATTCTTCGTATCAATCAAAATCGTCACCGGCCCATCATTCAATAATTCCACTTTCATATCGGCGCCGAAAATCCCGGCTTTTACATCTTTTCCCAGGTCCTTGGATAATTGCTTTAAAAAAATTTCATAAAGAGGAATTGCAATTTCAGGTTTGCTGGCTTTGATATAGGAAGGACGATTCCCCTTTTTGGTAGAAGCATGCAACGTAAACTGGCTTACAACTAGAATTTCTCCATCAACATCTTTTACAGAAACATTCATCACTCCATCGGCATCGTTAAAGATCCTGAGGTTTACAATTTTCCCACTCAACCATTCAATGTCTTCCTGCCCATCCGCATCTTCAATTCCTATTAATACCAGTAAGCCATTACCGATCTGCGAATGAGTTTTGTTGTCGATCGTAACAGATGCTTTTGTCACTCTTTGAATCACTGCTTTCATTATTTCCGGTTACCGGTTTCTGATTGCCGGTAATTCCGTAAAGATAAATTCATTCAAATAACGAACTTAACTTTGAAATAAAAACCGGAAACCGGGAACCTGAAACTAATAACATGACAGACTTTTCAAAAGAAATAATTTTTCAAACCACCCGCAGCGGAGGCAAGGGAGGGCAAAATGTCAATAAAGTGGAGACAGCTGTGATCGCATCGTTTCACATTGATGCTTCTTTATTGTTGAATGAAGAACAAAAACAGATGTTGAAAGAAAAATTATCCAACCGGATCAATGCTGAAGGTTTTTTGCAGGTAAAATCACAAACACACCGTACCCAACTGGCAAATAAAGAAGAGGCGATTCAAAAAATAAATGAACTGATCCGACAAGCACTGAAAAAGAAGAAACCCCGCATCGCTACCAAAGTGAGCAAAGCGGCTAAAGAAAAAAGAATTGAATCCAAAAAGAAAAAATCGGAGGTCAAATCAGGCCGAAAGAAATTCAGGCCCGGCGATTACTGATCTGTTGTTTTTCGTTTTGCTTTTAGTCCTTCTAACGCTGCCCTTTGATTTTCGATATCCTTTTGTGCATCGTCCTGGTCTTTGGCATTTTTCTTCAGATCATCCTGCAAACCTTTTATTTTCTTTTCCATGCTTTCCTGATCATCTTTAAGGTTTTTCAGTTTTTTCTCAGCTTTAGCTACCATATCTTCCTGATCTTTGATCTGCAGTTCCAGGTTGGCAGCTTCCACATCGGGTTGCAGGTTTTCCAAAAAACTTTTTACTTTTCTTACGTCGGAAGCCTCAAAAGTTTTAGAAGCATCATCACCATCCTTATTCACGATCATGTATAATACAGATGTGTTCTTATCCTTCCGGCTTTTCTGTTCCACTTTTACAATATAATCCATTGCATTATCACTGATGTCTGTAATGTATGCAGATTTGAAAACTATGAAACCTTTATCTTTATTGAAGAGCCCTTTTTCTTCTTTGCCTTTATATCCCATCTTTTCAATTTTGGAGACGATGGCATTTTCCAGCGCCTCGGAAGGATAAGGATATTCGATGGTGTAAGCATTTTGTTTTTTCTTGTCGTATTCAATGGTAGATTCATAAGCCTGTCCATATACCACTGACAAAAAACAGGTAGTAATCATCAAAAAAAGTAATCTTCTTTTCATAACCTAAAATTTAGGGAACAAAGATAAGTCAATTGATAAAAAACGGCTGTTCGAAAAACCCTGAAGAAGATACTTCCACCCTTAAAAAAGTTAAAAAATAAAAGACCTTCTTACTCATTCGTGTTTTCAAAAACAGACAATTACTTTTGTCCTGCATTCGAGACCAACCTTAAATGTCCAATCCTTGAGTGGTATAAAAAAACTAGCGGGTCAAACAGTTTGGTATGGAGCCAGCTCCATTGCTGCCCGTTTTCTCAATTACCTGCTTACACCCTACCTCACAGCAAAACTCTCCGGTCCGGCTT
>DASZPW010000036.1:0-6912 GCA_035550155.1 Chitinophagaceae bacterium
TTACTTACTTCCACCATTGTTGTACAAGGTCTGATATCTTTAAAAAATTCGCCGTGAGCCCTTCCATATTCTTCCCAGCGGGAAATGTCTGTAACGAACATCCTGGTTCGCACCACATCTTTCAGAGACGCACCAGCTTTATGTAAAACAGATTCTATCTTTTGAATAATAAAACGGGTTTGTTCATAAGCGCTGTTACTGCCAACCAAATTATTGTTCTCGTCCACCGCAACCGTTCCGGTCACTTCGATGGTGTTACCTACTTTAACAGCACGGCTATACCCGACAATGTTTTCCCATTTAGCACCGGAAGAAAAATTGATTCTTTCCATTATGATTTGATTTCAATGTTTTCGCTTCTGATCATGGATTCGCCCTGCATTCGCAAATAGATTTGCGCTGCTGTTATTACATCTTTCTGACAATAGGTTGCGATACGATTCAAATTTTTTTCTTTCCAGTAAACTTCCCAAACCATACTGCCATCAATATCATCCTTTGGCGTTGGAACCCCTAACGTATGTGCCAACAAATTGAGAGAGGTGTAGCTTTTAAAATCTCCGAACTTCCAAAGCTCCAGCGTATCGAGGTGGTTTACTTCCCATGGTTTTTTTCCGGAGAGTTGAAGCGAAGACGGTATCGGGATCTGATTCACCACAAATCTTCTGCAGAGATAAGGAAAGTCAAATTCTTTTCCGTTGTGAGCACACAAATATTTAGCGCCATCCGGCGACCACCTGTTCAGCATTTCAGAAAACTGAAATAGCAACAGCTTCTCATCGTCTCCTGAAAAACATTTTATCAGGATCTTTTTATTTTCGCCAGCGCCGGACACGATGCCACAACCAATGCAAATAATTTTTCCGAATTCTGCATAAATGCCGGCTCTTGGATAAATGCTTTCTGCGGTTTCGTCTTCTTTGTTCTTCAACAGAAAAGAAGCTTTATAATCCCAAAGTAATTTCCATTCTTCGGGTAGCTCCGAATAAGATGAATATTGAGGAACCGTTTCAATGTCGAGGAACAAAATGTTGTTGACCGGGAAGGGGGCCATAGAATAAAAGTTTCTTAAATGTATTAAACCCCGATGAATTAGCCCAGATATTTATTCTTAGAGATATTTATCTCCCTTGTGCCGCTTCACCTCGGCGACGTATTCTTTTATCTCTTGTTCTTTTTCTTTTTTGCAAATGAGCAACACATCTTTTGTGTCTACTACGATATAATCGTCCAAACCCTGCAGCAGCACCAGTTTATTGTCCGGAGCATGCACCATGCATTTAGTTGCATCAATGATCATCACATTTTTACCGGCAACAGCATTATCAAGATAGTCCCGGTCCATATTTTCCCAGGCGCTGTTCCATGTGCCCAAATCACTCCAGCCAAAAGATGCGGGAATCACATAAACATTATCGGCTTTTTCCATAACCGCAAAGTCAATGGAAATGGAAGTGCATTGCGGATAAATTACATCGATGGCTTCTTGTTCGTGTTTGGTATTGAGTTTATCTTTTTCTGAAGCAAAGACCTCATAAACTTCCGGCAAATATTTTTCCAACGCATCAACAATGTGTTTTACTTTCCACACAAAAATGCCCGCATTCCACAAAAAATCTCCGCTGGCAAGAAATGTTTTTGCTAAATCAAGATTTGGCTTTTCCGTAAAGGTTTTTACCTTATAAATACCAGGCGCTGCTGCAACCGCATCGTGTTGTATGTATCCATAGCCCGTATTTGGATAAGAGGGTTTGATCCCGATGGTGACCAATGCATTAAAATGATCCACGAAGTCCAGTGCAATTCCCGATGTTTTTAAGAATTGATCTGTTTCAAGCACCAAATGATCGGCGGGTGCTGCGATCATCAAAGCTTTCGGATCTTTTTTCAATAATTTTAGAGCAATGTATGCGATGCAGGGGGCCGTGTTTTTTCTTGAAGGTTCGCCCAGGATATTTTCTTCGGGAATTGCCGGCAATTGTTTTTTTACAACAGAAACATATTCTTTCGAGGTTACCACGTAGATATTCTCTGCGGGCACCAGCTTGTTGTAACGGGTAAAAGTTTGCTGTATCAGTGTTTCGCCGGTGTTGAGGATATCAAGAAATTGTTTTGGGTGATCGGTGCGGCTCATCGGCCAGAAGCGGCTTCCAATACCACCCGCCATGATTGCTACGTAATGATGTTTGTTCATGCTAATAACTTATCGACTATATTAATCCCTCTCGTATCAGGTCGTGCAAATGTATGATTCCTGAATATTTTCCATTGTCCACCACCACCAACTGTGTGATTTCTTTTTTTCGCATCAGATCCAGCGCTTCTACTGCCAAGGCTTCCGGCGAAATAGTTTTTGGTGTGGCGGTCATTAGATCTTTGGCAGATTTTTTTTCTATATCGCCATCTTTTTCCAGCATTCTTCTCAAATCTCCATCGGTAATGATGCCAAGCAAATTGTTTTGTTCGTCCACTACCGCCGTTGCGCCCAATCTTTTTTTAGTTATTTCTATGATCACCTCTTTCAGTGATTGGTTTGGAAAAACTTTTGGCTTCTCATTGATCACATAAAGATCCGCTACACGGAGATAAAGTTTTTTTCCCAATGTTCCCCCGGGGTGAAACCTTGCAAAATCATCGCTGCCGAATCCTTTCAATTCCATCAGCGAGACCGCCAGCGCATCTCCCATCACCAATTGTGCAGTAGTGCTGGTGGTAGGAGCAAGATTGTTTGGACAAGCCTCTTGTTCTACTGTTGTGTTTAGAATGATATCCGATTGTTTTGCTAAAAAAGAATCGGTGTTTCCCACCATACCTATCAATGTGTTTCCAAAGTTTTTAATCAGCGGAACCAACACTTTTATTTCCGGGCTATTGCCGCTTTTGCTGATAATGATCACCACATCTTCCTCACGTATGATACCCAGATCACCATGAATTGCATCAGCAGCGTGCATAAACACAGCGGGCGAACCAGTTGAGTTCAGTGTGGCAACTATCTTTTGTGCGATCACAGCGCTTTTTCCTACGCCGCTGATCACTGTTCTTCCTTTGCAGTTTGCAATAGCATGAACTGCTTTTTCAAAATCATCATTAACGAAGGAAATAAGGCCCGAGATAGATTGGGCCTCCAGCTGTATGGTGCGGAGGGCAATTTCTTTAATGGAAGAATTCATTGTAAAGCGCCAAAATTAGAGTTTTTCATAAGAAGAAATCCTTACGCAAACGATATACTTTGAATTTTAACCTTTGAAGACAATGAAAAGAGGCCGGGTTTTCGTAAATTCGCTACCCCTTTTCCCAAACCACCGACCGTCTTTCGATCCGGCTGAAAGCCTGTGTGAAAAAGACTTCCGGAAAAAATAAGGTGAATAAAATTATCTTTTTTCCTTCGGGAGGTTCGGCAGAAATCCGTATCTTATTAAATTAAATACTGCAAAACAGAGAAGGAGCGATTGAGCAATGGCGACATCAACAGAAAAACGAAAAACAAGTTCTAAACAAACCAAACAGGAAAATACTACATCCGGGAAGATTGACGGTCGGCGATTCAACCTTCGCAAGGCGCTTCAGGAAAATTTTGGTTTTGATAAATTCAAAGACAACCAGGAAAAAGCAATTGAATCGTTGTTGGCGGGGCACGACACATTTGTCATAATGCCTACCGGTGGCGGCAAGAGTTTATGTTACCAGCTTCCGGCGATGGTCAGTGAAGGGGTTGCGATAATTGTTTCTCCGCTTATTGCGTTGATGAAAAACCAGGTGGACCTGGTACGCAGCTATAGCAGCAAAGACGATGTGGCGCATTTCCTAAATTCTACATTGACAAAAAAAGAGATCAAAGAAGTACACGACGACCTGTTAACCGGAAGAACTAAGATGTTATATGTGGCTCCGGAAACATTGACCAAACAGGAGAACCTCGAGTTTTTCAGTGATCTGAAAATTTCATTCTTCGCTGTTGATGAAGCACACTGTATTTCAGAATGGGGACACGATTTCAGGCCCGAGTATCGGCGCCTTCGTGAAATGATGATTCAGATCAACCCGGATATTCCGGTGGTTGCATTGACGGCAACCGCAACTCCGAAAGTACAAAGTGATATCATCAAGAACCTGGATCTAAGAAATCCCAATATTTATATTTCTTCATTCAATCGTCCGAATCTTTATTACGAGATCCTTCCCAAGATAAAAAAATCCCAAACCGACGAAAGCATTGTTCGTTTTATCAAGGGAATGAAAACAAAAAGCGGGATCATTTATACACTGAATAGAAAGACAACAGAAGAATTGGCCGATATCTTAATGGCCAATGGAATAAAAGCAGTTGCATACCACGCCGGCCTTGATGGCAAATTAAGAGCAGAACGCCAGGATCAATTTTTAAATGAAGATGTACAGGTGATCGTTGCGACAATTGCTTTTGGAATGGGAATCGACAAACCGGATATCCGCTTTGTCATTCACTATAATATTCCCAAGTCAATAGAAAATTATTACCAGGAAACAGGAAGAGCCGGAAGAGACGGACTGGAAGGAAAATGTCTTTTATACTATTCTCACAAAGACGTTTCCAAGCTGGAACACCTGATGCGGGATAAACCACTAAGTGAAAGAGAAGTGGGAGCACAGTTGATCAATGAAACGGTGGCCTATGCGGAAAGCGGAGTATGCCGACGCAAAACACTGATGAGCTATTTTGGGGAAGAATACAAGCAGGAAAATTGTGGTAGCTGCGACAACTGCAAACACCCGAAAGAAAAAGTGGAAGCAAAAGATAGTGTCGTTGCTGCACTAAAAACGATCAAAGCCCTTGATGAACGGTTTGCTACTACTTATGTGGTTAATATTATTATCGGAAAACTGACGCCGCAAATACAAATGTACCGGCACGACGGATTGAATGTATTTGGAATTGGAAACGATCAGCCGGCGCATTACTGGAATTCGTTGATCCGGCAGATGCTGCTGGAGGGATTGTTGAAAAAAGATATTGAGGAGTATGGAGTTTTAAAAATTACAAAGAAGGGCGAAGACTTTTTGAAAAAACCGAAATCCTTTAAGATCGTTCTCAATAATCTTTATGAAGACGCCAATGCGGATGATGAAGAAGGAACAGAAGCGGCATCCGGCGCTGCTGCCGATGAAAAGCTTTTTGAAATGCTTAAAGAGCTTCGCCAGAAAGAAGCCAAGAAAAAAGGATTGCCACCGTTCGTTGTTTTCCTGGAATCATCATTGCAGGACATGGCCACACTCTATCCCACTAATTTAAGTGAGTTGGAAAAATGCCAGGGAGTAAGCAAGGGCAAAGCAATAAAATTCGGAAAGCCATTTGTCGAACTTATTGCCAAATATGTGGAAGAAAACAACATTGAACGTCCCGATGATTTTGTGATGCGCAGCGTGGTGAACAAAAGCGGCAACAAGGTTTTTATCATTCAGCAAACAGATAAAAAAATGCCGCTGGAAACCATCGCCAAAAACAAAGGCTGGCGAATTGATGAAATGCTGGAAGAAATGGAAACCATTGCAGCCAGCGGCACCAAGCTTAATCTCGATTATGCCATTGACGAAATGCTGGATGAATATGAGCAGGAAGAGATCATTGATTATTTCAAAAGTTGTGAAACATCTTCACTGCAGGTGGCTCAGGAAGAGCTTTCTGAACATAAATTCAACTGGGAACAGCTCAAGATCATGCGGATAAAGTTTTTGAGTGAATATGGGATGTAGGGGATAAAACTCCAAAAAACAAATTCCAAATCACAAATAATTGCCTTCGGATTTTATGCTATGATACTTATATTTGCAGCCCGATTGGAATTTGAGATTTGTCATTTGAAATTTCAATTTATTTGGTGCGGTAGCTCAGTCGGTAGAGCAAAGGACTGAAAATCCTTGTGTCGGCGGTTCGATCCCGCCCCACACCACAACCAAGCCCGGCATCATGCCGGGTTTTTTATTAATTGAGAATAGGCGACAGCGATCTCCGCTCCCACCTTTGCATTGTGTTTGATCAGCGCAATATTTGTTTCGAGGCTTTCACCTTTGCTGTGATCGGCGATGTATTGCAAAACAAATGGCGTCACATTTTTTCCAACGATCTTTTTTTCTTTGGCGGCAGCTAAAGCTTTTTCAATATGTACCTCCATTTCTTCGGCGGGGATTTCCATATCGGCCGGCACCGGGTTCGCAATTAATACCGATCCATTCAATCCCATATTCCATTTTGTATTTAACAAAGCGGCAATTTCTTTAGTCGTGTCCATGCGCAAAGGAGTAAGAAAACCACTTGTCCTTGAATAAAAACTTGGAAACTCATCCTGTCCGATAGTTATAACAGGAATACCCATTGTTTCCAGGTATTCCAGCGTTAAGCCAATATCAAGGATAGATTTTACTCCTGCAGAAACAACAGCCACCGAAGTCTGCGCCATTTCAGTAAGATCCGCAGAAATATCCATTGTTGTTGTTGCATCACGATGAACGCCGCCGATTCCACCAGTCACAAAAATTTTAATGCCGGCCATTGCAGCAATTCTCATAGTAGCGGCGACCGTAGTGGCGCCATATGTTTTTCTGGTGATTACAAAAGGCAGATCCCGTATGCTGACTTTCCACACATTTTTTTCTTTACCTAAAATTTCTAATTGTTCATTATTCAATCCCAACATACATTTTCCATTCATAATGGCAATGGTAGCGGGTACAGCGCCGTTCTCACGAACAATTGTTTCAACCGCCAATGCCGTTTCCACATTTTGCGGATAGGGCATTCCATGCGAAATGATGGTTGATTCCAGCGCAACGACCGGTTTCTTTTCGAACAAGGCTTGCTGAACTTCTGGATGTATTTCTAAAAATGAATTCAATCGGGATAATATTTATTTACTAAGGCCAAAAGTTTTTCCT
>DASZPW010000037.1:0-1618 GCA_035550155.1 Chitinophagaceae bacterium
GCGGTTGGTATTTAAAGGTAAAATTGAAAAACCGAATCAATCTTTTTCAAGAGGCGCCGCTACTGCCACCACCAAAAAGGAAAGAATGATCGTTTTTGTCACAGGCATTGTTTTACTATTGTTAGTGCCGGTATTTAAAACCGTAACTCATTTGCCTCCGTTCATGGGAATGATGATCGGGCTTGGATTTATGTGGATCATCACCGAGGTCATTCATAGCGGAAAAGGAGAGGAGGATAGAAAGAATTTTACTGTGGCATACGCCTTAAGAAAAATAGATACACCAAGTATTCTTTTTTTCCTTGGAATTTTACTCGCTATTGCGGCACTGGAATCCGCCGGGCATTTGAAACTGGCTGCCGGATGGATGGACACTCATTTAAAAGATCAAAACATTATTGCAGGCAGTATTGGTTTATTGTCATCCATTGTGGATAATGTACCGCTGGTAGCAGCTACACAGGGAATGTATGACCTGGCCATGTATCCTGCTGATCATTATTTCTGGGAATTCTTAGCGTATTGTACCGGCACCGGCGGAAGTATTTTGATCATCGGTTCTGCGGCCGGCGTAGCTGCAATGGGTTTAGAAAAAATAAATTTCATCTGGTATTTGAAGCGCATCGGGTGGCTGGCATTGATCGGATATATTGCAGGCGCAATAGTTTATGTTTTGCAATCGAAAATAGTCGGGTGATGCATTATTTGTATTTGTTCCTCTATAGAAAATTCCAACTGCAAATTGCTAACTGCTAACTGCTCACTGTTATTTCTCCAGCAGATCTTCTTTTCTCTTCGGCCTTCTGTCATCAAGCCATTTGAAATTAGTAAGCCGCATTTCATTCGGATCTTTTTGTTTCATCGGCCAGATTGTTCCTGTTACATCGCTTCGGAAAATCACTTTTTGCAGTTCCTGTCCGGAAAAATAAATATCCAGTATATCCGATTGTGATTGATTGATGCCGGTAAAAGCGCTGTCTTCATCCTGGATATAATAAATGCATTCTGCAAATCCCCTGGCACGAACGGAATCAATGGACCCATCTATAAAATAACCGTCCATTCGTGAAGATTTGATCTGGTTATAAATTCCCGGCTGAACCTCGTTTACCAAAAAACTGTTCTCGAACACTCTGAGGCGATCTGCTTTTTTATTTTTTGTATATAATAATATGGTGTCTCCGGTGATCTGGCTTCCTTTTGACCAGACTACCGGATTGGTAAGCAAACGGAATACTGAATCCCGGAAAGAATAAAACAAGCTATCGCAAACAGCTTGTAGTGAATCAGAAAAAATGCGGACATTATGAAATGCCTGGAAATAACGGTTCGTACTGTCTTTGTCATTACTATTTTTAATATCCACGATCGTAGTGCCCTGGATCGTATCTTTTTCTAAAGAATCTTTTTTCCCATACAGGTCACTCAGCCGGGCGGAAAAAAGAGTATCACCCGTTATATATACCGAATCATTATCCTGCCTGATGATCATAAGCGGCTTTTGTGTTGCCAGAAAGGTGTTGGATTTTTTATTGATCCTGATTTCTTCTCCAAAAACTGATCGGCCCTCTGCAGTGTCAATCATGGCGCCTTTGCCTGTAATAAAGATCATGCCGGT